>JAOAGT010000006.1 GCA_026415615.1 Thermoleophilia bacterium
CTTTCGTGCTATCCAGTCCAGCCAGGGGAAAGCGGCGACGGCCACAAGAACCACGGCAGGACGAGCCAGCACCAAGACAGCGGCTCCCAAAGCCAAAAACCCGGCCACAACATAGAGCGCAGTTGTGTCTGCTATTTGCCCTAGAAGAACCCCCGCAACCGTCGCGAGAGTCGCGGCACCCCACACGGGGAGGACCCTGAGAACCTGAGCCCTCCCGAGGACCTCTCTGTGGGCCCGTGGACGAGATTGCGCCTCTGGGTAAGTCTCTGAATTTCTTCTCCACACCGGCAGAAGACGCGGGCCGGCTATCGCAGCTAGCAGACCCGCGACTGCAAGCAGGGCAAGCGCCGAAACATCGCCCTGCCAGGTGCGAGAAGCGGAGTCTGCGAGGCCGGAATGCGGGTGCGGCTGGCCGCCGCTAGCGGCGGCCAGCCGCACAGCCAAACTGGCGCACAATCCAAACACGCCCGCCCCTATCACCTGCGCCCATCTGCCGCCGGCGAAACGCGAGGCGCGGGCAACAGCCACAAGGGTACGCAGGGCCTTGCCTGCGAGACCTTCGCCCAAAACCCTCGTCAGGTACGCGTAAGCACGGGCACAGACCGAAAGGGTGACTGGGAAGTCTTTGCGCGGCGCCGCGCGCGCAATCTCGGCTAGAGAATACGAAGCGATACTGCTAGCGCGCAGAACTAAACTCGCACTGCCCGCGCGCGGCGCCGCCCGCCCCACTGCAAGAACAGCCCGTCCAACAAGGGACTCCCGCGCCGCCCGGCCCAGCCAAGTCCAGGCGGGGGAAAGCAGGCGATACGAAAATGAACTTGCCCAAGGTTTCACTGTGGTCTAGACGCGCTTATAGGCAGCTTTGTTGGTCGTAAACCAAGTCAGTTGCGAGCCTCAGAAGCCTCGCTCGTCTCTAGAGCGTCATCACCCCACACAACTCCCAGGATCGTGGTCTGAACCTCAAATCCCATGCCAACTAACGTGACCTTCTTGCCTACTCGCAGAGGTTGACTACCGATGCGCAGGGTGGAATCAGAAATTTGAGCTTTTCCCACCACCACGATCCTAATGTCTTTAAAGACGGGGGAATCGAAAGCTCTAAGTTGACCGTCAGGGGTCATGAATTCCTCGCGGGTAGGCGTAACAGTCAGATCTTTGACTGTGCCAAGGAGAGTGCCGGCGTCATTCCTCACCGCTTGCCCGGTCTTAATCGCATCGACAGTGGGCTGACGCACTTGTTCAACCCCAAAAGTTATTCGCACCGGCACTGCCGATGACGCCCCTCCGGTAAGCCGCACAACGGCAAACACTACCACCGCGACAATAACCAGAAACACGACCAGGTCGATCACGCTGAGTTTGCCCAGTATGCGGCCCCGGTCATCAATCAGGCGGCCCATTGCTTTTTCCTTCGTTCGTCGGGTCTTTAGAAACCTCTAGGGCATTTAGCCTCTAGGGCATTTTAGCTATAACGCTTCGGGGTAGCTACTTCGCCGCACAAGAGCGATGCCCTTCCTGGCACGGTCCCCTCCCGAGCGCGCAACGCCGCCCTCGCTTTTCTTTGTGGGCCGCTTGCTCTTGGGATGGGCCTGGGGTACAGTCCGTGCTTACTGGGGTGCAGTCTGTGTTATCCACGACACAAGAAGGTTAGCTCTGTGGAACCGACAATTGTCATAGCTTTTGGGACCCGGCCCGAGGCGATCAAGATGGCTCCGGTGGTGCTTGAGCTTACTCGGCGGGGACACTTTCGCGTTGTTACCTGCCTTACTGGCCAGCACCGCGAGATGCTGGATCAAGTAGTAGAAGAGTTTTCGCTTCCCGTAGATTACGACCTTAAGATCATGCGAGAGCGACAAACTCTTGGGTACGTTACCTCCGCGGTCCTCAAACGCTTGGACCCTATCCTCGAAAGAGTAAAGCCCGACCTGGTGATGGTGCACGGCGATACAACCACCACTTTTGCCGCTGCACTTGCCGCCTATTATCGAATGATTCCGGTGGCTCACGTGGAAGCGGGATTACGGACAGCAAACATTTACTCCCCGTTTCCAGAGGAGATGAACAGGCGTCTTGCAGACCGACTGGCCGAGCTGCTCTACGCGCCCACCCCGGCAGCACGCGAGGCTTTACTCCGAGAAGGAGCACCCCCGGAGCAAATCCTAGTTACGGGAAACACTGTAATCGACGCGCTGCTCATAACCGCAGCTGCTCCTTCTCCCCCCTTTGAGCCCTCTGTGGAGCGAGCTCTTAAGCGCCCGGGGCCCAAGGTGCTCGTGACCGTGCATCGCCGGGAAAGCTGGGGGATGCCCATGGAGAGGGTGGCGGCCGCTATAGCCCGAGTGTGTCAAGTCCGACCGGACGTAACCTTCATCTTTCCCATCCATCGAAATCCTGTGGTGCGGCAGGTGTTCTACCGGGTGTTGGGCCAGGTGCCCCAGGTGGTGTTTACCGAACCCCTCGCTTACCGGCCATTTGTGCATGTGATGAAGTCGGCAGACCTGGTAATCACTGATTCCGGAGGTATCCAGGAAGAGGCGCCCACCTTAGGCAAGCCGGTCCTGGTAATGCGTGAGGTCACGGAGCGACCGGAAGGAATAGCTGCCGGTACAGCTCGTTTGGTAGGCACAGACAGCGAGCGGGTTGCGAGTGAGTTGTTGTTGCTCCTAAGCGACCGCTCCGCCTACGAGCAGATGGCCAACGCCATCAATCCATACGGGGATGGTCGCGCCGCCCAAAGAATCGCCGACCACTTGGAGTATCGCTTCGGGCTTCGGGCAAGCCCGCCCCAGGAGTTCGACGGCGGGAAGAATGCTAGCGGCGGCGGGCAATAAGCGCCGCCGCCGCCCCCGCTCCTACCCCGTTATCGATGTTCACTACGACTAAGCCGGGCGAACAACTCTGCAACATGGCATAGAGAGCCGCCGTCCCGTCACCACCCAAACCGTAGCCTGTCGAGGCGGGCACCCCGATTACCGGCACGTCCACCAGGCCCGCCACCACTGAAGGCAGAGCTCCCTCCATCCCCGCCACCACTACCAGGACATCGACCTGAGCCTCCAGCAGCCGATGAAGCGGCTCAGCCAGCCGGTGGAGGCCCGCTACACCGATGTCATAGGCCCGCTCCACCCGGCATCCCATGTGCTCCATGACCAGCGCCGCCTCCTCCGCTACCGGGATATCGGCCGTACCCGCAGTAAGCAGCCCTACACAGCCTGCGGCCTCTGGCCACTCGTAGCCGGGCGCATAAACGCCGAGCGAGCCTAGTTCGGGTTTGCCCCGCACTGTATACCCCTGCATGGCGTCCACTAGCGCAGCGCCGCGCTCCGGTTGCAGTCTTGCCACCAGGGCAAAGCCTCGCTCTGCCAAATAGGCCCGGACAATGGCTAGAAGCTGCTCATCAGTCTTACCCGCCCCGTAGATAACCTCAGGGACGGCCTTGCGGTGGTCGCGAAAGAGATCTAGGCGAGCAAACTCTCCCACTTGGGCGACAGAAAAAAGCCTAAGGCGTGCGAGGACCTCTTCCACAGTGCAGCGCCCAGCGGCCAAATCCTCAAGCAAGCGGCGCAATTCGTCCGTCACGGTTGTTGCCCCTCTTTGCCTAGACTCGCGCCCAGCCTGTAGACACGGCAAGCGTTGTCTTGCGTCACTGTCACTCTCTCCTCGTCAGATAGCACAGCCCGCAGATCGTCTTCATAGCGTCGAGGCGAAAGCAGGGGGTAGTCACTCCCAAACAGAAGTTTGTTTGCCCCCGCACACAGGATAGCCACCCTGTAAACCAAGGGACGGTAAAGATAGGGAACAGCAGCGGTGTCGTAATACACGTGGCTGAGGGCCTCCCGGACCTCGGGCATGAGCTCGTAAACAAATAGCCCCCCGCCCATGTGGGCAAAGACCAAGGGAGTCCCCCGGCAGGCCTCAGCGAGAGCTACGCACTCCGCGGGAGTGAACGTCCCCTTCCCGGCGTATTTGTGCCCCACGGGCTCGCTAGCGTGAACCAGGAGAGGCGCCTGTCGCTCCCTTAGCAAACCAGCAAGGTGCGCAAAGGAAGGATCATAAGCGTTGGGCGCAAGCTCACCGCATCCCACAAGCCCCGCATCCAGACACCTCTCTAGCTCAGCCAGAGAAGCCTTTGCCTCGGAGGAACCAGCCCCTACGGGCACGCAAGCCAGACCCGCCAATCGGCCCTGATATATCCGCACTGACTCAATCACGTAGTCATTAACCAGCCGACACAGACCAAGATCACGGAATGGGAAGCCCATGACCACCGCCACACCGACCCCGCACTCCTTCATGTGCGCAACTACTTCCTCTGCGGTAGCCATCCGAGCTTTGGGAGAGGAGTAAATCTCGCCAAAGCGGGTATCCCGATCAAGATAAGTCTCCCGCCGCTGGATGATCTCCGGCGGGAAGATATGGACATGCGCATCAACCACGCCATCCGCGGCCGCGTGGCCAACAACCGAGTCAGCGCCCTGGCTACGAGCCCCTTCAGGCAACCGCGGTGAGGAGGATGAGTTCGACCAGCTCTTCATAGGAGATTCCTGCGGCCTTGGCCTGGGCGGGCAAATCGGACGTGTCCGTCATTCCGGGCAAGGTATTAATCTCTATAAACCAGGGAGTGCCCGCCTCATCTACCATCATGTCCACCCGCGCATAGCCACGACAACCAATGGCTTCAAAAACAGCTTCTGCCGCGCGCTCCGCCTGCTCATACACAGCGGGCTCTAGCTGAGCTGGCAGAATGAAATCGGTGAGGCCCTTGGTGTACTTAGCCTCGTAGTCGTAGAACTCTTTCTTTGGGACAAGCTCGAGAATTGGCAAAGAACGCGGACGCCCGTTTTGCTCAAGTATCCCCACCGTTATTTCCCTACCCGGTATGAACTTTTCGGCGAAGACGGCGCCAAATTCTTGACGGACTTCGTGAATGGCCGCTCTAAGACCCTCTGCATCCTTGCATTTGACCACGCCTAGACTGGATCCCTCCTCCACCGGCTTTATCATCACAGGCAGACCGACCTCGGAAACTACCCGGCGAGCCGCATGATCCGCCGGCTCTTCATACCCGATCTCGCAGAAGTCAGGTGTGGCGATTCCGCTTGAACGCACGACTTTCTTGGCCGCTATCTTGTTCATCCCCAGGGCGGAAGCAAGAACCCCCGAACCGGTGTAGGGGATACCCATTATTTCCAAAAGACCTTGAATCGTGCCGTCCTCGCCAAAGCGGCCATGAAGAGCCAAAAAGGCTACTTCTACACCAGCTTCGTCGAGTTTTTGCGCCACATCCCGCACTGCGTCTATGCGCACCACCCTATAGCCTAGGCTTTGTAGCGCCCTAAAGCAGTTTTCGCCTGAGCGGAGGGAGATTTCGCGTTCTCCCGAGAGTCCTCCCATGAGAACGCCGATCGTCTTGGTCTTAAGGATTTCGCGGTCCATGCGTTGACCGTGCTGTCGACTCATGCGGGAAACTGTACCACAGCAGAGCGCAAGACCGGCCGGGTCCACCGTTGACGCGCCAGCGCGGCCTGCCCTTCGGGCGCCGTGCGCACCGCCCTACCGGCGCGGACAGCACCCAATACCCCGCGCGCTATCCTGCCGCCCGCCTCGACTCGGCCACCGCTACTGGAGCAGTGCCCACCTGGCGGAAAACGTCCGTGCTTCTTGCTCCCGTGTCAGCGACGTAGAGCAGGTCCTCGGCGGTGACGCCGTCGGCCGGACATGAAGCCCACCCTACTGAGCAGGCCACCCTATGTCCGTCCACGCTGCGCTCACAGACCAGCCGGGCTAGCTTCATGGCGAGACCTTCGACATCGTAAATGAGTTCTTCCGCGCGAGGCCCTTCCCGGAGCTGACTACCCTCGCTCAGTCTTTCGCTGGCTGTCATCGCGCCGGCCAGGGTAAGGTCGCGGGTCAAAGAAAAGACAAAGGCCATTCGCCCCCCAGAAAGCACAAAGCACTGACCGTCTGGCCCCAGAAGCCGCAACCCGCGGCGCTCAAGAGCGCTGATCGTGCGGTCAGCTTCTTCTTGTCCGTAGTAGATCTTGATTTCGTCTAGGCGAAGGACACGCAACATCACCAGGGCAAAGCGCTCACCACGCACCTGAAACAGCCGGATGCGTTCATCAACTTGGCGTAGAAGCGCTTCTCCCGGGCTGCTGGCGCTACGCACGCGGGTGTCGGCTCTACCCCTCACCCGGTCGGCAGCATACGTGAAGACAAAACCACCAGCGCAGAGGAGGATAAGTCCAGTTCGCACGAATGGAGACGAGGTCCAGACGAGAAGTGGCAGAAGGACAGCGGTGTCTGTCGCGCACAGCAGGTACCCAAGCCGTCTGTCCCGGCGGAACCTGCGCACCAGTCGCATGCTCCACAGCGAGTAAAGAGCGGCAAAGGCGAGGTAAAGGACCCATACCAGTGCTGAGCGCGCCCCTGCAAAGGGTGAAAGAACAGCAGTGATCAGAACGAGAAGAACCAGTCTGGCCCGGGCCTTGTTTTGCTCGGTAAGGGACAGGGACCTTGGTGTCGTCCGCGAGGTCATGGGCTCTCAATTGCACTATAAGCGATCTGCAATAGAAATGCAATGACTTTTGCTGAAAGGCAGAAATGAAACGCGACGTCATGCTACGAGCGGAATTGGCTGGCGAATTTGTCCACTGTCAGCGGTCGGCGGGCACAGGAGAAACCGGTCTTAAGGAACCAGGAGAACTGGCGCTCTTGCGTGCTGAGCTACGCGGCTACTAACACTCCCCAACAGAAAAGAACCGGGCTCCAGACGACTGCCTCGCCCGATCACTACGAGATCCGGGGCTAAGGCCTCCACCTCGGTTGTAATGGCTTCTGCAGGCGGACCTATGAGTATCTTCACTTCCGCCCCGACACCATGCGCAGCTAACGCCTGCAGAGCGGGGGCAAGGTAGTCCCTGCCGAGCTTTTCCACGTAGTTGTGAAGCACGCGCGGGTTCAGGTTTCCAGCGAGCGCAATGTGAGTGGGAACAGGAACAACGGTCACCACCGCCAATTCAGCGTTTTCCCGAGCAGCAAGTCTCGCCGCGAGTTCCACTGCCCTTAGGGCAACCTCGCTGCCGTCGGTCGCTGCTAATATGCGGCCAAAAATCACTCCCCGCTTCTCCTTGAGGGTCCTACGCTTGTTGACCTCGAAGGGGCAGGTGGAGTGGAGGATACCGGGCTCGAACCGGTGACCTCCGCCGTGCAAAGGCGGCGCTCTCCCAGCTGAGCTAATCCCCCAACAACGGTTGGGACATACTACCAAGAGAGTCAGATGGTGGGCCTAAGTGGATTCGAACCACTGACCTCACCCTTATCAGGGGTGCGCTCTAACCTACTGAGCTATAGGCCCATGCGGCGCAAGTTTACAGCGCTCGCGGTTAATGTCAAGAAAGTAAACCCCCTCAAATAATAGCGGCGAGATGATGACGCCTGGGCCAAGGCGCGGTAACCTAGAAGTACACACGGAAACGGAGACGCCATGGAAGGTTTCGAAAGAGTAACCGTATATGGGGTCAGTTTCGATGTGGTCACCAAGCAGCCGATTGTGCTGCTCAAGGCCGAAGGGAAGAATCGTTTTCTGCCCATCTGGATAGGGCACCCCGAGGCGGCGGCCATCCTCATGAAACTCCAAAACGCCGAACTCCCGCGGCCGATGACGCATGACCTCCTGGCCAACACCATCGCCAGCCTCTCCGCTACCGTGTCTAGCGTGTTTGTGACCGAACTGAGGGACAACACGTTTTACGCTCTGTTGCGGCTGGAGGCGGGCGGCCGGGAGATATTGATCGATTCGCGGCCGTCGGACGCCATCGCCCTTGCCGTGCGCACCGACGCACCGATTTTTGCCGCTTCAGATCTCCTCGAGTCCAACGGCATTGAGTTTGAACAAGAGGTTGAAGACGTCGAGGAGATTGTGCGGGAGTTCCGGGAGTTTCTGGACAACGTGTCGCCCGAAGACTTCTAGACACGCGCGGGCCGGCAGACGGACTCGACCTAGCAGGCTGGAGAGCCAGGAGGCCCGATAACCCGGGCCTAGCCTGCATAGGACTGATCGCGCACGCGCTTACAGCACCAGGCCCCGGCTCTTGCTCGCTAGCTTATCCTTGCTCGCTAGCTTGTCTTTTCTTATTTTTTCTCCTCTTCGCTTAGGCGGATGGCCTCCCGCTTAGCCCAGTGGAGGATGAGCCCGAAGATCTCGCGCACGCCTTCGTTGGACAAGGGACCAGGATTTGCCCGGCAGAGGTAAGTGATTACCCAGTCCTCTTGAGCAGGATCATAGAAGCTAAGGCCTTGGGATTCCTTGTAGTCCTTGAGAGTCTTGACTAGCTTGATGCGCTTGTTTAGGGCTTCAAGAATCTTGAGGTCGTTGTCCGAAATCTGCTCCCGATACTGTCTGATAACTGGATCAGTAGTGGGTGACGTCACTTTGCCTCCTCTGCATCGCCAATAAGAGTGAATAAGCCTAGCTTACCCGAGGCCACCTGACCAGTCCCGGGCTAGCTGACAAGCTAAGGGTTCTGGCGGGCCCTAGGCTGGCTGACCAGCTTGAGCAAAAGCCTTACACCTTTCCACAAACCGGACCGCCATGCCCGGTAGCGAGGCCAGGTGAACCAAGAAACGCGACGCCAAGACCGAGGGGGACGAGAAGCCTTCGGCTACTTGGTCGCTGCTGACCGCGCCTGGCGAGAGCGAACCAGCCAAATCGACAGGTTGACCGCGCCGAGCGCTCGACCGACCACCCCCACGGAGCGGCCTTGCCGAGAACGCAAACGCCCAGTCGGCACCGGGAGGGCCCACCTCCATTTCCATTAGCGTCCACCCTTTGACCGTCTGACCCGAGGCAAGAATAAGACCGTCGCCCACTGCCGAAAGTTCAACGTAGGCAGGCTCCTCAAGCTCCCACACAATCTCTGCTTCAGCGTCGATGACTCCTGCCATTTCCCAAGAGCGGCCGAGCATATCGTGCACCCGGTCCAACAGAAGCAGCAATCCGCCGCCCAAGGCTAGCGTGGGCACTCCCCATTGGACTGCCTCGCGGATTGCCTCAAGCAGCATCACGTTTACCGAGATGTCGGCAAGAGAAGTAGGCCACACGGTCCCGGCCAGGACTAATCCGGACACGCCTTCTGGGAGTTTTGAGTCCCCTACCAGGTCAAGACGGTATATCTCGGCTCCCGCAAGCCGCAGAACTTCCACGGAATCACGACTCCACAGCGAGAAGCCGCCTCCCCCTGCTACGGCCACAAGTGGTCTTGTGTCCTCGTGCTTCTCCGGCCAACCTCTGCTTGGGAGAAAGCCCCTCCTGCCCCCAAGGGTAACTAGTCCCTGCAGGTCTACCTGCCGCGCCAAGGCACCCAGCTGCTCCGCATCCAACGGCGCTCCCCAGGCGCCGGGCGCCGGGTCACTCCAGCTCGGGCCGTCTCCTGCAAAGAGACAGCCCACCACCTTGAGTGCTTCCTTGGACAGCTGTTTTTTTAGCACACGAAAATGCTCGCTGTCAGCCACTCCAGTGAGGATTACCCCCGCCAAATCCACTTGAGCGGCACAGGCCTTAAGCCCGCTTGCCACGATCCGGACGCCTTCCGCCCAGTCCCGACAGTCGATAAGGGTGATCACAGGGCAGTCAAGCATCCTGGCCACGTCCAGCGGGGTCCAGGACGCCCCCTCCTGGGTGTCCAAAAGGCCGCGAGATGCTGAAAGCAGAGAAAAAGTGGCGTTGCGCGTGGCTATCTCGTAGAGCAGGAGAAGGGTCGACTCGTCATACAGCCCAGGGTCCAGAAACACCGCTCCCTCCCCCCGGTCCCAAACCGTGCTAGGAGACACGGGACCTAGGTGGTGGTAGCGGACGCGCTCACCCCGAGCCGCAAGCAGCTCGGCCACTCCCGCAGCCACCGCGTCTGCAATACCGCTCCGGTGGGTAGGAACCAGGAGCAGCCGCGGGATCGACATGGCTTTCTCCTTGCAGGAGCCGATTACCTACGAGCGCCGGCTAATCATAATCAGACGGAGCAACTGCAGCACAGCCATGACAGCCGCAGCCACATAAGTAAGCGCAGCGGCGGAAAGTACCTTGCGTGCCCCGCTAATCTCGTCCGGCAGCAAAATATTCCTTTCGCCAAGGAGAGCTAGAGCCCTGCGCGAAGCGTTTAGCTCCACCGGAAGGGTGACCAGGGTAAAAAGAACCGCCGCCGAATAGAGCAAAATGCCCACACCCATGAGCATCCCGCTGCGGTAGAAGATAAGACCGATTAGGAACAAAATGATGCCAAGATTTGTTCCCAGATTGGCGGCCGGGACAAGCGCGCTTCGTAGACGAAACGCAGCGTACCCCTCCGCATGTTGCATAGCATGGCCCACTTCGTGCGCCGCCACGCCCAAAGCGGCCAGGGAATCGCTCATGCCCACATCCGGACTTAGGGTAAGGGTGCGGGTACGGGGGTCGTAGTGATCGGAGAGTCTTACGCCGCCCACCCGGATTTCTACATCGTTTAAGCCAGCGGAGTCAAGCAGCGCACGAGCCGCCTGCGCCCCGGTCAACCCTCGGGCTGACCGCACCTGCGAATAGCGGCTAAAGCTTGTGCTGACCTTGACCTGGGCGTAAATGCCTAGCACAAGGGCTGGAACTAACAACAGAAATGACCAAAGCCACAACTGATCAGCCACCATGGTGCTACTCACCCCTACTGTTTCCTACTACTCTAGCGAGCGTAGATACCCGATCTCCCGGGCGAACATTCATTATCCGTACTCCCATGGTGTTCCGTCCAGTGCGACGCACGCTTTCGACAGGCACCCGGATAACCACTCCCTCCTGACTTATTATCAAAAGCTCGTGATTGTCGCGAACTGTGGTCACTCCTACAAGGTCGCCGCGGTCAGGGCTATCTTTGATGGTGATAACTCCCTGGCCTCCGCGCCTCTGAGTAGGATAGCTCGAAACCGGGGTGCGCTTTCCGTATCCCCCGCTGGTCACGCAGAAAATGTCGGCGTCATCCTGCGCAACAGCCATGCCGATCAAATAATGACCTTCGGGGATCCGCATTCCCACCACACCCATGGTGTCGCGGCCAGTGGGCCGGACATCAGACTCTGGGAAGCGTATGGCTTTGCCCTCGCTGGAAACCAGGATGAGATCGTCCTTGCCACTTGTGCTTGCCACGGCCACCAGTTCGTCATCGGGGGCTAGGTTGATAGCGATGATGCCGTCTGATCGTAGGCTGGTGGCGTATTCGGCGAAGCGGGTCTTCTTGACCATTCCCTTCTTAGTGGCAAAGACCAGATACTGGGCGTCCGTGTAGTCTTTGGTAGCGATGACCGCCTTGATCTTTTCGCCCTGAGCCAACGGCAGGAGGTTGGCTACGTGGCGGCCTTTGCTCTGCCTGCTTCCCAGCGGCAGCTCGTGCACTTTTTGCCGGTAGATCTTGCCCCGCGAGGTTATAAAGAGCAAATAGTGATGGGTCGTGGTGATAAAAAGATGCTCGATATAGTCGCCCTCTTTGAGATCAACCCCTATCACCCCTACTCCACCACGGTTTTGCAGCCGATAGGTGGAGACCGGCAGGCGCTTGACGTAGCCGGAGGCGCTAATGGAGATAACCATATCCTCCACCGCGATCATATCTTCGATGTCGATCTCATCTTCGGAGGGCACGATCTCGGTGCGGCGGTCATCGCCGTACATGCGCTCAATCTCAAGGAGCTCTTCCTTGATCACCCCATAAATGAGGCTCTCGTCTGCCAATAGACCTTCGAGGTAGGCAATGCGCTCCAATAGATCGCGGTGCTCCTCTTCTAGCTTGTGCCGTTCAAGTGCGGTCAAGTTACGCAGGCGCAGATCAACGATTGCCTGCGCTTGCTCTTCGCTTAGTCCAAAGCGCGCCATGAGATTAGCCTTGGCCGCCTCGGTGTCCTCACTTGAGCGGATGATGCGGATCACCTCGTCCAAATGAGCTATGGCCACCAGCAGGCCTTCGAGTATGTGAGCCCGTTTCTTGGCGCGGTCTAGCTCATAGCGAGTGCGCCGGACAATGACCTCTTTTTGATGAGCGATGTAATGGCGCAGTAGGTCACGCAAGGAGAGAGTCTTGGGCACGCCGTCAACGAGGGCCAGCATAATCACGCCAAAGGTGGACTGCATAGCTGTGTGCTTGTAGAGCTTGTTCAGCACCACCTTGGGTACAGCTTCGCGCTTAAGCTCGATTACTATCCGCATGCCCGAGCGGTCAGACTCATCACGCAGGTCGGAAATCTCGGGAATCTCTTTGTCTCGGACAAGCTCAGCAATCTTTTCGATGAGCTGAGCTTTGTTTACCTGATAGGGGATCTCCGTGACGATGATCGCGGTCTTGCCTTGTTTTAGCGGCTCAGTGTGAGCCCGGGCCCGCACCACAATGCGGCCCCTACCGGTCTCGTAGGCCTCGCGAATGCCGGCTGTCCCCATGATGATCCCCCCGGTGGGGAAGTCGGGCCCCTTGAGATACTTCATCAACTCCGCACTGCTTAGACCAGGATTGTCGATCAACGCCACTGTGGCCGCCACCGCTTCGCGCAGGTTGTGAGGAGGAATGTTGGTGGCCATTCCCACTGCTATCCCGGAACTCCCGTTGACCAGGAGATTCGGGAAGCGGGACGGAAGCACTGCAGGCTCTTCGCGGCTTTCGTCATAGTTGGGAACCCAATCCACTGTGTCTGCTTCGATGTCCCGCAGCATTTCCATGGCGATGCGGCTGAGCCGACACTCGGTGTAGCGCATGGCGGCAGGGGCGTCTCCGTCTACCGAGCCAAAGTTGCCGTGACCGTCAACAAGTGGGTAGCGTATGGAAAAGTCCTGAGCCATGCGTACCAAGGCATCATAGATAGCCTGGTCGCCGTGGGGGTGGAAATTACCCATGACATCGCCCACAATACGGGCGCATTTGCGGTAGGGACGGTCGGGACGCATCCCCGAGTCGTACATACCAAAAAGCACTCGGCGATGCACCGGCTTAAGCCCGTCGCGCACATCCGGTAGAGCCCGCCCTACGATCACGCTCATGGCGTAATCGAGGTACGAGGCCTTCATCTCCTCAGCTATTTCAACTTGCTCAATCCGGCCCTGCAGAGTCTCCATGCGCTTGTTCCCTAGACGTCAAGTGTGCGCACGTAGCGCGCGTTCTCCGTGATAAAGTCGCGGCGCGGCTCTACTTTGTCGCCCATAAGGGTGGTGAAAATCTCATCGGCGAGGGCCGCGTCATCCACGGTCACCTGGAGCAGCGTGCGCTTGTCCGGGTTCATAGTAGTTTCCCAAAGCTGCTCGGGATTCATCTCCCCAAGGCCCTTAAAGCGCTGCACTGTGACTCCGTTTCGGCCGAACCGATTTAGCAGCTCCTCAAGCTGGGCGTCATCAAAGGCATAGTAGTCCTGCCGCTTGTGATTTACCCGGTAAAGCGGAGGCTGAGCAATGTACAGGTAGCCTGCGTCGATTAGCTCCGGCATGTTGCGGAAGAAGAAGGTGAGGATGAGCGTGCGGATATGCGCTCCGTCCACGTCGGCGTCTGTCATGATGATGATCTTGTGGTAGCGGGCCGCCGAAAGGTCAAACTCGTCACCCACTCCGGTGCCGCACGCCGCTACGATGGCTTGGATCTCGCTGTTTGAGAGGATCTTGGTAAGACGCGCTTTTTCCACATTTATGATCTTGCCGCGCAGAGGCAAGATAGCTTGGAAACTGCGGTCACGCGCCTGCTTGGCCGACCCGCCCGCCGAATCGCCTTCTACCAGGTAAAGCTCGCACACCGAAGGGTCGCGGATGGAACAATCGGCCAGCTTCCCGGGAAGAGTAGTGTTTTCTAGCACACTCTTACGCCGAGTAAGGTCGCGCGCCTTGCGAGCGGCAAGCCTGGCCCGAGCCGCCTGAACACACTTGTTGACGATCTGGCGCGCATCGCTGGGATGCTCTTCGAGGAACTCCGCGAACTTTTGGGCAACTACGCTTTCGACAAAACCCCTGATCTCTGAATTGCCCAAACGGGTCTTTGTCTGCCCCTCAAACTGCGGATTCCGCAGCTTAACGCTGAGAATGGCTACCAGACCCTCGCGCACGTCCTCGCCGGTAAGATTCTCCTCCTTTTCTTTGAGGAAGCCTTTTGACCGTGCGTAATCGTTGATGGTGCGCGTGATTGCCGACCTAAATCCCGAAAGATGAGTGCCGCCCTCATGGGTGTTTATGTTGTTAGCAAAGGTAAAGACATTGTCGGTGTAGCCGGCGTTCCACTGCATGGCCAGCTCCACCGTATGATCTTCCTCGCTACCCTCGATATAAACGATGTTGGGATGAATGGGCTCCTTGTGAGTATTTATATGCTTAACGAAGTCAATAATTCCCCCGTCGTAGCAGTAGGTGACTACCCGTGGGCCGCGGGATTCGCCGCCTGGTCCAGAACCGTCCCCTGAATCGGCGCCAACTAAGTCCTCAACCTCGTCATAGCGGCGGTCATCGTCACCCTCGTCCCACTCATCCGCTACCGCACCCGTTGTCCAAGCATCCTCCCGCTCGTCCACCAAGGTGATGCGAAGCGAGCGGTTGAGAAACGCTACTTCGCGTAGCCGCTGCGACAGGGTGCTGAAGTTGAAGTTAAGATCATCAAAGATTTCCGGATCGGGGCGAAAATGGATGGTCGTGCCCCGCTCCTCGCCGCACGGTCCCAGATCTTCAAGATCGGTAACTGGTTCGCCTCGCTCGTATCTCTGGCGGAAGCGCCTTCCTTCGCGGCACACTTCCACCACCAGCCACTCGGACAAGGCGTTCACCACGCTCACGCCCACTCCGTGCAGACCGCCGGACACCTTGTATCCCCCGCCGCCGAACTTGCCCCCGGCGTGCAGCTTGGTCATAACAATCTCGACCGCTGGCCGGCCGTACTGGGGCATGATCTTGACGGGGATGCCGCGGCCGTTATCCACCACTCTCACCGAGCAGTCTTTGCAGATCGTCACATCAATTCGCGTGCACGCTCCGGCGAGTGCTTCGTCTACGGAGTTATCCACTACCTCGTAGACAAGGTGGTGAAGGCCACGATGGCCCGTCGACCCGATATACATACCGGGCCGCCTGCGGACTGGCTCAAGGCCTTCGAGAACTTGAATGTCGCCTACGTCGTAGGATTGCTCTGTCAAGGCTTTACAACTCCGATGTTGCAGTCACAGAAATTCCCTGGTCATTCTTTGGTCGTAGAAACCGCGGTAGTCACCGAAAAAGTCACTGGAGCCGCGGGGATGCTCATGGGAGGCGGAAAAGGCCAAATATCCCATGCGGTAAGTCCTGACCATGCTTGTGTCATGATACCACAGGCCCGAGTCTTCTGCCTTAAACTGTACGCTCTTAGCGCACAAAATCCTTCTTGCCGCGGACGAAAGAGGCCTTCATCGCGCGAAGCAAGGCCTCTTTCAGCCCGGGAGGAAGAGGCATCTGCTCGACCTCTGCAAGGGCGCGTTGCTCCTCGAGGGAGAGACTGCCGGACGGCTCACTTTCTTTGGCTGCGCCTTGTGTGGGTAGTTGGACGTCAGATTGTGCGAGCGCACTCTCCGTGACCGGGTCCGGCTGTACGGCCGTATCTTCCCAGCCCGCGTGCCGAAACACCACCTTGTTGATCTCGACACTAACTCGGGCCTGAGCAAGGCGCTCCCTCAGTCTCGAGAGGAGATGCTCGGCCAAGAGATGCAGGCTTTGGGCCCAGGCTGGGGACGCCGTCACTACCACCAGGCGCCCGTTGCGGAGGTAAGCTGGCCGAGCGTTGGCAGCTATCTCAGGCCCCACAACCTCCGGCCAGAGGAATGCAACCAGGCGGCTCGCCGCGTGGTGAGCGCTGTCTTGCGCGCTACTGCCCGCCGCAGCGCCGTCCCCCGTCGCGTCCCCCATCGCGCCGTGGAGAGCAGCTGCCGAGGCATGCACAGCAGCTGCCGAGGCAAGCACGTCACCTAAACAGGCGAAGTCGTTGACCGCGGATGTGCCCGGGTGGGTTGTGGGCGGGTGATCTGACTCAGCCGGGGTATCCTCCGGTGGGCGCACAGGTGGGTGGAGCGGTGTTCCCATTGGTGCCCTCCATCTTTAGCGTGTGCACAATCCGCGCGTTTGCCAGTTCGTCAGGACTAAAGTACCGCAGATCTACCGCCGTGATCACTACCTGGCCCATCCCGCGCAGCACACGGAGCAAGGCACGGCGGCGCTCCTCATCGAGCTCGCTCATAACATCGTCTAACAGGAGCAGGGGACTTGTACCCAGCCTTCGCCAGTAGCTCCACTCCGCAAGCACCAAGGCAAGGACAGCGGTGCGTTGTTCTCCCTGAGAACCAAAATCGCGCGCATCCAGCCCGTGATGGAGAACCCGGAAGTCGTCTCTGTGTGGGCCCAGGTGGGTAAAGGTGCGCTGCCGGTCGATGGCTCGGCTCTCCAGCAACCGGGTGGCATAGGTATCGGGATCTAGGCCGGCGACGTTCGTACGGTAGATCAGGCGGACGGCGTCGGGGGCCTCACCAGAAAGTAAGGCGTAGTGATGCTGAAAGAGAGGCGCCAGATCAGCAAGTAGAGCGGCTCGGTTCTGAGCTACGGCTAGACCTAAGGCGGCCAGGAGTTGCTCCCACGGAGCGAAAGCAGCGTCCCCCACGGCGACGGTGGGGTTCCGCAGGAGAGCGTTTCGTTGGTTAAGGGCTTCTTCGTAGCGCCGCAGAGTATCGCCGTACGAGGGAAAGCGGCGGTCAGCCAGGCGATCCAAGTACTCGCGCCGGTTAGCAGGGCTACCTTTGACCAGACGTAGATCGTCGGGAGTGAATGTGACCACGGGGAGAAGATCCGGCCAGCGACCCGGCGATTCAACTTGAGCTCCGTCCACGGTTAGGCGCCGTTCCCCGACCCGCGAGTAAGCGGCACCTACTGTGACGCGGATAGTTTGGGGCGAAGACCCAGGCACACCTTGGGGCGAAGACCCTGGCAAAGCTTGAGACGTAGGCGGAAGCTCGGTTGAGCGGCTGAGCGCCGGGTCGGCTTTGGGACCGTGGGGCTGGTTGCCTGTGTCAGAAGCGACCGGGCGGCGTGCCACGCTCACCTCGACACGGAGGAAGTCTTCGCCGGTTGTAATGAGCTCGGACAGCGGAGCGCCGCGGAGGGATCGCCCGGTAAGACCGTACAGCAATCCTTCTAGGATGGAGGTCTTGCCGCTGCCGTTTGGCCCCGTAAGTATGGTGAGCCCCTCGCCCAGCGAGACCCGTGTTGTGCGGTGACACCGCACGTTGGTTAAGAGAACTTCGTCTACTACCACGGTCTGCCTCTACCAACCGACGGCGAGAGACCTAGGCAGTGTCAGCGCTTGCCGCCTCCACAACAAAGACCTGGTCGCCGACAGTGACACGGTCTCCAGGGGCTAGTTTTCGCCCTCGACGCGTCTCAACCTCGCCGTTTACGGAAACAGCGCCGCTGGTAATCAGCTGCTTAGCTTGTCCGCCGGTGTACACGACACCTGCAAGCTTTAGCAGTTGCCCTAACGTCACCGGGAACGTGACGGAGATACCGCGAGGAGGGGAAGCCATCTTGCTCAGTCGCTTAGCCGAATGGGCATGACTAGGTAGAGGAAATCGTCGGATGGCCCAGTGATTAACCCGGGGCGCAGGGGGCTAATGAAACGCAGATATACCTCAGGGTCCTTGACAGCCGCTACTCCGGCCTCAAGGAACTCGGGGTTAAAGCCGATCTGCAGCTCCTCAGCTGTAAAGGCCACAGGAAGGGTTTCGTAGGCGCGCCCCACATCCTGAGCTTCCGCCGAGATCACCAGGGTATTGTCTGAGAAGCGCAGCCGAAGGGGCGTGCCCTTCTGAGCTAGGACGCTGACACGCCGGATCGCCTCGAGCAATTCATCCCTATCGAACTTAACCTCGTAGTCAAACGTGTCAGGAATCAGCTGACGGTAGTTCGGAAACTGCCCATCCAAGAGACGGCTGATGAGTGAGATCCCCTCTACCTCAAACAGCACCTGGTTCTCGGTGATTGTTAAGGTAAGTTCCTCTGAGTGTGCGGAACTCGCTATACGGGCTAGCTCCGTCAAGCTCTTAGCAGGGATAATCGCCTCAAGAGGTTGCTCCACGCTAGACTGCAGCGGAGTCTCTTTGACGCTCAGTCTATAACTGTCAGTAGCAACCATCCGCACGTAGTTTTCCTCCACGTGGACGAGGATGCCGGTGAGTAATGGGCGTGTCTCGTCCTTGGACGCCGACGGAGCTACCCGCTCAATCGTCTCAAGGAAGGCTGCGCGGCTGACTGTGACCCGCTCCGGTGGAAAAGTGGGAAGCTGAGGAAAGTCGACGGCCGGAAGGGAGCGTAGCTGAAAGACTGAGCCTCCTCCGCGAAGCTCTACCAGGCTTGCTCCAGGCTCTTGGCTGATTCGCACCTCCCCTACAGGAAGAGCGCGAGCTACTTCTGCTGCCACACGGGCGGGTATCACTGTAGAACCCGGCTCCTCGACCCTTGCATCCAGAGGACACTGAAGCGATATCTCCATGTCAGTGCCAGAGAACACCACCCGGTCCGATTTAGCGTCCACTAACACGCCGCTTAGAACTTGGATAGAACTGCGAGACGAGATAGCCCGGGTTACCACTCCCAAACAGTCCACAAGTGCCTGCTTCGTTGTAACTATCTTCATGGGCAGCTCCTTGGTCGGCCGCGCAAACTATTAATCGCTAGATTCGTCCTGGCCCGAGATCTTCACAAATAGCCTCTGTTTCACACAGGAACAGTTTCTGCTCTCATACTACATACTGTTCAACAAATATACAGAGTAGTAGTCAGAACGATAAGCGATGTGGAAGCTGTGGAAAAGGAGTGTGTTAGTAGCAGGGAAGGCGACGACGCTGTGAGTAAGGCTGGGGAAACTGGGAGGCTCGGGGTGGGTGGACTGGGAGAAACTAAGATAGGCCTCCGCTGGTGTCGAAAGATATGGAATTATCCCCAGATGATTAACAGGATAACTCACAGGCGGATCCTACGAGACGGAGAGTGTTAGCTGCTCTTAAGCCGAGCGATAAGGCTCTGGATGCGGTTGTATAGGCCGCGGTCGTGACGCATTAGCTTGGATATCTTCTCTACCGCGTGAAGGACGGTGGTGTGGTCTCGTCCGCCGAAGTGCTCACCGATTTTGGGAAGGCTGGCGTCGGTCAGCTCACGGGCTAGGTACATGGCAAGGTGGCGGCTTTCTACGACATTGCGAGACCTTTTATCCCCGATGATGTCGAGTACCGACACTCCAGTCTCGTGAGCTACAGCGTGGAGGATCATGTCCACCGTGATTGGGGTTGAGGTCGTCTCAGGGATGTCTTTGAGGACCTCACGGGCAAGGTCGACGGTTATCGGTCGGCGTGTAAACGACGAGTAGGCGACCACTCGGGTGAGGCATCCCTCGAGCTCTCGGATGTTACTAGGGACGCGTGAGGCAATGAGCATCAGGACGTCATCGTCGGCGATGACAATGTGCTCTGCTCGTACTTTCTTGCGGAGGATAGCGACCCGGGTCTCCAGGTCAGGAGGCTGGATATCTGTAATAAGGCCCCACTCAAAACGCGAGACTAGGCGGTCTTCTACGGTGTCTAGAGCCTTTGGGTGACGGTCGGAGGTTATGACGATTTGCTTTTGAGCGTCGTAGAGAGCGTTAAACGTGTGGAAGAACTCCTCCTGAGTTTGTTCTTTCTTGTGCAGGAACTGAATGTCGTCGAGCAGGAGGACGTCAACAGTGCGATACCGGGCTTTAAACCCCTCGATGGTGTCATCGCGGAGAGAGTTGATGAAGTCGTTAGTAAACGTCTCAAGGGTGAGGTAGCGTACCTTGAGCCCGGGGTGGTTGTCGACAACGTAGTTGCCAATAGCCTGGAGGAGGTGGGTTTTTCCCAGTCCCACGCCTCCATAGATGAAGAGGGGGTTATATTGGGTGCCCGGGCTCTCAGCTGCCGCTAAGGCTGCTGCGTGCGCAAAACGGTTCGAAGGCCCGACGACAAAGGTATCGAAGGTGTATTTGCGGCTAAGCCCGGTGGGAGACTGTCCGGGCAAGCCGGTGTGTCCAGCCATAGGCTGAGCCCCTGGTGAAGAAGATGGGGTAGTGGGGATGGAGAAGTCAGCGGCCCCATCGCGGACACCAGCTGCGCCGCCAAGGGGTGTCCCGGCGCCATACTCACGGTAGGTGGCGGTATGTGTTTCTACAGGGCTGTGGGCAGCGCCAGCTGGGGCATGTCCGTTGCCATTATGCGAAAGCGCGGGCACCACGACGATCTTAACAGGGACGGTCTCGCCCAACACCTCCGCAATTGCGTCCTCAATGAGGGACCGAAACCTTCCCTCGATCCAGTCGCGCGCAAACTCCGAACCCACCCCGACGCAGTACGAGCCATCGGAAATACCAAGACCAACCGCAGACTGGAACCACATGCGGAAGGCACGCTCATTGACTTCTTGTGCGATGACCTGTAGAGCCTCTTGCCAGACAGGATCGTTGTTCATATCCACCACCTGCCCGTGCGGTTAACTACAGCACGGTGTCCAAGTATGCCATGGCCGCGTCGGTGAGAGAGCGGCGGCCGGAAGCCTCAGCAGCCACTAGGCCTAGTTCTTCGAGAGACACGAGGTCTCTGTAGGCAGTGGATGTCGATACGCCCAGTTCTTCTGCAATGCGCGTCGGACCTACTGGGCCGAGCTCCATTACCAACAGCAAGGTCTTGAGCTGGCGCTGAGAAAGATTATAGGACGGAGGAGAAGTAGGAGCGAGGGGAACCTGCTCGCCCGAGGGGACCCGCACCGTGATCACTGTACCGCCCCCCAGATTGTCCTCCACTTTGAGAGTTCCCATGAGGGCAGCGACGATTTCCTGGACTATAGAGAGTCCGGAGCCTACACCGCGGATAAACTGTTTGGCTGCGGCGTCTGCCGACGTGAAGCCGGGACGAAGTGCCGCCTCTTTATCTGCGATGCCGGGGCCGCCGTCGCTGATTCGTAGCGTGTTGCCGCCGTCGAGGATAGTGATTACCACGCGTCTGAAGTCGGCATGGACCAGATTGTCTACTAGCTCTCGGAAGACTTGAGGCGGGATGCGGGTGCCCTGCTCTAGCGCCGCGTTGTAAGCCGTGCGACTGAGCCAATCGAGGAGCTCGAGTGTACGGGCTTCGGTGACCAGTGACGGGTCTGGCGAGAGGATGCGGGGCGCCGCGGTTGGCTCAGTGTAGACGGCAATCCGGGGCAGGTCAGGAGGAATGGGCTCGATGCCAGGGCGATGCGCTTGACTCCCACCAGAGCGAGAAGCGCCGCGCAGATCAGCGCGGGACGCACTGGACGAGGCGCCGAGAGATGAGCCGTGGTCGGATGCAAGTCCTCTAGTGCGCGCCATGAACTCCGCAGTAATTTGCCGGGCGACCCAAGGGGCATTGTATCTCCAGCGGAGGGTTTTCCACAGACCGAATGGACTAGGAAGGTCGCAAGGAGCGTGAATTTTTTGTTGAAGGGTTCCGACGACAAGAGGTGTTGCAGGGATTAATACCGCTCATATGCAGGACTTTACTGAACTTTTCCACAAGCTTGTCCACAGGTGTGGAAAACGTGTAGAACGCTGAAACGAGACGGCCGCAAAAACGGCATGTTCTGTTGATTTTGGGGAAAACGTGTTTCGGCGGTTAGCCTATCAGCCGGTTCTTACCGCTGTGAGCAAGTCGAGAGGCGAGGGTTGCGCTCAGAGAGCGGCCATGTGAGGCTGGATGTGGGCAACGTGGCGTTGAGCGGCGCGGGTCACGTCTGCAGCGGCCTAGGGTTACGACGGCAAAAGTTCAGGGAAGTGTGCGCTCTGAGTGGGCAGGGAGCGGCGATTTCCACAGGCGCGCACCCCAAGAGGTCTGGTAACGAGCGAAACAGCGGGTCCGGGAGTGCACATTTGTCCACAGTTTCCACAAGGGGGTGTGTACGCTAAGGGCGGAGGGAGGTTGGGCGCGTCTCGATTGACGCGGGACGGCTGGGCTTGTATACTTCGGCGCTCGTTTGTGTGCGCTACCATTTATCACGCAAGTGAGGCAACGTGAAGAGGACCTATCAGCCAAATAAGCGCAAGCGGAAGAAGACGCACGGATTCCGGGTGCGGATGCGTACCCGCGCGGGGCGGGCTATTATCAAGCGCCGTAGGGCCAAGGGGCGCAAGCGTCTGTCAGCGTAGGCAAAAGGGTGGCACGGGCTCGGGGCCGACTCTCGCGATCTGAGGATTTCGCCCGGGTCTACCGCAGCGGGCGGTCAGTTGCCAACCGGTATCTGGTCCTATACTATTTCGACCGTTCAACGGCAGACCTCGCAGGGGCGACCAGCGGGCCCCGGGCGGGTTTTTCTGTGTCTAAGCGCCTGGGCTCGGCTGTTGTTCGAAACCGGATCAAACGGCTGCTCCGTGAGGCCTATCGTGCGCAGGCAAGCGCGGTGACAAGCGCTGTGGATTTGGTGTTTATCGCCCGGGAGCCTATTGCAGAGCTGATTCAGACCGGAGGACTGGAAGCCGTGCAGGAGAAAATGAATGAGGTTTTGCGGAAGGCCTCCCTGGTCCTCCCCAAAGGTGAGCAGCAGAAGACTTCGTGAAAAGCTGGCGCAATCTCATAGTGACCGCGTTGATCTGGTGTGTCCGGGGCTACCAGATCTTTGTCTCGCCGTTTCTACCGCGGGTGTGCAAGTACTATCCGTCGTGCTCCCAGTACGCCATTGACGCGATACGACAGTTTGGGCCCGCACGGGGAGTGGTGCTAGCTGCCTGGCGGCTGTTGCGGTGCAACCCGCTCAGCATGGGTGGATATGACCCGGTGGAACAGCAGAAGGTGTTTGGGAGGCGCGGGCGCGCCGCTGCTACGGATACGGGCAGCGGCGCGCCCGCGCCAGGTCGGGCAGTGTAGGGAGCCGTAATGTCCGGACTCTTGCAGCCGCTTAGCGATTTCTTCTTTTGGATCCTGCGCTTTCTCCACGAGAATCTGGGGATAAGTTGGTCCTGGTCCATCGTGCTTCTGACAGTGATTGTCCGCCTGGCGCTGGTCCCTCTTACCTGGCGGCAAATAAAGAGCATGCGCATGCTGCAGGCTTTGCAGCCGCAACTGAAAGCCCTCCAAGAGAAGTACCGCCACGATCGGCAGCTTCTAAATCAAAAGCTGATGGAGTTCTATCAGCAGAACAACATCAGCCCGTTTAGCTCCTGTCTGCCTTTGCTATTCCAGCTGCCGGTGTTTCTTGGTCTGTTTTACATGCTTAGAGACCAGGGGCAGGCCATTTTCTGGGATCCGAAGGCATGGACTTGGCTTACACCTCCAAAGATCGGGGTTTTTGCCTCCGTGTGGCACTCGGCTCCAGTGGGCTGGCTCTGGATTTCGGACATCACCAAGTTTGACCTTCTGCTCATGCTCCTGTACATGGTTAGCCAGTTCTTCTCTTCCTGGCAGATGGCTCGCAAGACCGGAGGACAGCAGAAGGCCTTCGCCTACATCGCGCCTGTGGTGATCGGCATTCTCATGTATGTTTACAAGTGGCCCGCAGGTTTGTTTATTTATTGGTTTGCTTCGAACTTGTGGACCATCGCGCAGCAGTTTGTCGTGGAGAAATTTGTGCCAGCTCCTGTCGCCCCGGCACCTGAGCCAGCGAAGGCAAAGGGGACCGCCACGCGGGCGGCTGCAAGGCCCCAGGCCAGCGGGCGATCGGGAGCGCGGCCTAGTTCTGGACAGCCCCGGGGAGGCAAGGGAAAATCCTCCTCGGCTGGAAAGAGTGGAGGCAAGACAAGTGGCCAGAGGAGCGGACAGAAGGGAAAGACCACGGGTGGCAAGAGCCAGCGGTCGGACGGTGGAGCTGGCGGTTCAGAGAGCTCTGGCGGAGCTTGATTTTGCTCCGGGTGAGCTAAGCGAAGACCAGTATGAGGTGACCGTCATTATTCCGCCCGAAGAGGGCTTCTTGGGGGTAGGCGGGGTGGACGCGGTTGTTGAGGTCACTCTGATCGGAGATGAATTCGACACCTACGAGCCCGAAGAAGAGGAAGGCCTCTTGAGCGAGCAAGAAGAAACCGAGGAGGAGACCGGGCCCGAGACTCCGGAGGCTGGCTACGTGCGTAGTTTTCTCGCTCGAGTGCTGCAAGAAATGGGAGTGGGGGCGCGTGTGCGGACGACGGAAACGCCGGAGTGCATCCGGGCTGAGATCATCGGTGAAGATTTAGGGGTGGTGATCGGGCGTCGGGGGCAGACGTTGGACGCCCTCGAGTACCTAGCGGGGATGGCTCTTGCCACTAAAGGCGGCAAGCATAAGCGCGTTGAGCTGGATGCCGAAGGGTACAAAGAGCGGCGCCGTCGTCAGGTGGAGCGTCTTGCCCTGCGTAAGGCGGAAGAGGCAGTAAAGCGCGGGAAGCCGGTGCAGTTGCCGCCGATGAGCTCGGCCGAGCGCAAAATCGTACACCTCACTTTGCGCGACCGGAAGGATGTAACAACTGCCAGCCACGGCCGGGAGCCGAACCGGGCAGTGATAATCTCGCCGGTAAAGTAGCTCGCTCGGGCCGCGGCGTCCCGAACAACAGAACGGGCGGCGTAGCGTTTCGGGAGGCGGCTTTGGTACCGGGCAGCCCAGCAGACGAACACTTGAGCGCAACAAGCGATACCATCGCGGCAATCTCCACAGCGCTTGGCCCAGGGGCTATCGGGATTGTGCGCATGAGCGGTCCGCAGGCCATTGCGATAGCGGAGAAAGTCTTTCGCCCAGCGACCAGGCGCACCCTCGGACCTGCTGATACTTTTTGCCTTGTTTACGGCCATGTAATCGACCCCTGTGCGGGCGAGGTGGTTGACGAAGTCCTGCTTGCAGTGATGCGGGCGCCTCGGTCATACACCCGTGAGGATGTGGTGGAATTTCACTGCCACGGCGGGGTGGCCGCGCAACGCTCAGTGCTGCGAGTGGTGTTAGCGCAGGGGGCGCGGCTTGCACAACCTGGAGAGTTCACCAAGAGGGCTTTTCTAAACGGCCGCATTGACCTTGCTCAGGCAGAGAGCGTGGCAGCCATTGTCGGGGCTCGTAGTTCGGCCGCGTTGCGCGCAGCGCTCCGCCAGTTGGAGGGCGGGCTGTCAGGTCGCGTGAGAGAAATACGCGCTCGCCTGATAGGGGTGCTAGCTCGCATAGAGGCGACCCTGGACTTTTCGGACGAGGATGTGGAGGACGTGGACTGGGCCCAGACAGCGTCTGAACTCGAGGCTGCCTCGGGGAAGCTGCATGAATTGCTAAAGACGGCCTTCCTGGGTCGCGCTCTTGAGCAAGGAGTCCGCACGGCCATTGTGGGGCGGCCCAACGTCGGCAAGAGCTCTCTTCTTAACGCTCTGTTGGCTCGTGAGAGGGCGATAGTCTCGGACATACCCGGCACCACCCGCGACACAGTGGAAGAGGGAATGGAAATCGGTGGGATCCCGATCCAGCTAGTGGATACCGCGGGCATCCGCAAGAGCAATGATCTGGTGGAGCAGCTGGGCGTGGCAAGATCGCTGAAGGCGATTGACCACGCGGATCTCGTGCTGGCGGTTGTTGACCTCTCAGCCCCGTGGAGCGAAGACGACCGTGAGGTCCTGGCTGCAACAGACCCTTGCCGCACAATCGTGGTGGGGAACAAACGGGATCTGCTATCCGCGAGAAAAGACGAGGAGCTGGTGGAAACGCTCAAGCGGCAGGCAGAGGCGGTTCGTCATGGTGGGTGGCGCGTGTGTGTAGTCTCGGCTCTTACCGGAGCGGGTCTAGATCGGCTGCGAGCTATGGTGGAGGAGACGGTATTGGGGGTGGAGGGCATAAGCTTGGAGGAACCGGTTCTGGCGGCGGAGCGGCATCGGGTACTGGTGGCCGAGGCGCAGGAGGCAGTAGAAGCTGCGTTGTCAGGGGTGCGGCAGGGCAGGCCTGAGGAGCTGATATGCGAGGATGTGCGCGCGGCGGCTGGTGCACTAGGTCAAATCACCGGCGAAGATTTGACTGCAGACTTGATCGATGAAATCTTCAGTCGCTTCTGTCTGGGGAAGTGAGGCGAGGCGGTGTGAGCGAGCGTGTGCTAGTGGTGGGTGCAGGCATTTCTGGCTGCGCGTGTGCAGCGAAGCTGGCCGCGTGTGGCGTGCCCGTGACATTGGTTAGCAGCTCGCTCGATGTAATGGGGCAGCCGAGTTTTGGGGCCGTGGTGCCAGTGCCGGCGGGCGACTGGAGGAAAGTGACGCAGGTGCTCGGCGAGCTCCCGGCGCCTTTGCGGGAAGTATGGCTCGTGAGTTGCCTTGCTCCGGCTGTGGACGAAGCTGACGGGTTTGGCGACTTCTTCTGCATCGACGGGCGGATGCTTAGTATCGAGACCAAGCGCGCGCTTGAGCAAATGCAGGGTATTCAGCTTCGTCAGGGATTGGTGCGCGATTTTCGTATCGAAGGCGAGGCAGGGCTGCGCAGGCTGGTTGTCGCGGAAACCGCCTTTGGCGAAGTTCTTACGGCGAAGGCCCTCGTGTTGGCGGTGGGCTTGGGTCTCGGGGGGACAGTCACTGTGGGAACGTGGATGCAGCCTGGGGGCCGATATGGGGAAACCCCAGGCGAGGGGCTCCGGGCAGCGCTGGAGAGCCTGGGCGTCAAGGTGACTGATACGGAGGTAGCGGTTGGTCCGCGGCTGAGTTTCCAGGCGGGGGTCAGGCTACTCCGGGAAGAACAATCCTCCTGCAGCGAAGGTGACAAGTGCGACCGGGTTGGCCGCCGAGTAAGCCTGGTTCCCTTGGGAGAGCGTCTTGTTGAGGGCGGCGCGCTGGGTCCGGCGAAATGGCAAAGAGCGGTGCAGTGGCCGCGGGAATATCCCCGAGCTTTACATTGGGACGACGAAGCTAGGCGGGAGGTGGCACAGGCTCTGGTGGTGCTAGGGCGCAACGGTGTGGGGAGGTGCAGCAACTGCGAGAGTGGCTACTTTGACAGCAGCAACTCTCAGAGCAGTAACCGCAAGGGCGAGGGAGCACCGATGCTGACCCCCGATGGCATCGCTACTGGGGAGTGGTACGCAGATGCAGAGGGTCTTCTGGAAGCGAAGCTTGCCGAAGGGCTCGAGTCGTGGTGCTGGCAGAGTCGTCCGGGATACACAGTTTCGGGGGGCGTGGTGCAAGGCTTGACGGGAGCCGGGCGGGTTGTGTCGGGCCGAGGAGACCTGCTTCCTGTCTGGGTGACGGGTAGAGCCGCCGGAGCCTGTGGATACTTGGAGAGCTTGTCATCGGGCATGCAAACAGCAGAAGAAGTGGCGGCTCAGGCGGGGAGGCTTGGTCTCAGTTTGGACGCAAGTGACCCGGGCGTGATGCGCGGGCGAGAGTGAGCTGGAGCGCGGTGAGCGTGGGCGCGTGAGCGCGATGTGCGTGCACAAGGACGCCGACCTGAGGGCCGGGCGGCTGGGCGTGGGAGACGTGTAGCATTGGTTAGCGGGAATGTGACAAGAGCTGGACTCGGAGGGCGGGCGCCCCGAGGAGACGCCTACGACGTGGTAGTGGTGGGCGGAGGTCACGCTGGGTGTGAGGCGGCTTTGGCTGCGGCGCGGATGGGGTGCCGCACTGCTGTAGTGACGCTCCACTTGGACAAGGTAGCCCTCATGCCGTGCAACCCTGCCGTGGGCGGGGTAGGTAAGGGCCAGTTGACGAGGGAGATCGATGCTCTCGGAGGCGAGCAGGGGCGGAACACAGACCGGGCGTTTGTGCAAATCAAAATGCTGAACACCTCCAAGGGTCCGGCAGTGAGAGCTCTGCGCGCGCAAACCGACAAGCGGCTTTATGAAGACTGGATGAAGTTCGTGCTTAGCCGGACCCCCGGTCTAGATCTGGTACAAGGCGAAGTAGTGGCGCTCGATGTTTCACGTGAAACAATTTGCGGGGTGATGCTGGCGGACGGGCGGCAGCTGCGCTGCAGAGCTGTGGTGCTTGCTACGGGAACGTTTCTCCGGGGCAAGGTGGTCGTGGGCAATTGCAGCTATCCGGCAGGGCGAGTCGGAGAGCTACCTGCACAACGCCTATCGGATAATCTGAGAGCTTTGGGGCTGGTCCTGGAGCGTTTTCAATCCGCTACTCCCCCACGCATAGATGGGGCAACTATCAATCCTAGCCGCATGATTCCTCAAGAAGGGGATCCGTTGCCTCTGGGCTTCTCCCACTGGGGTACTCCTGCCCCCCGCAAGCAACTTCCCTGCTACCTTACCCACACCACGCCTGCTACCCACGAGGTGGTGATGAAACATCTTCATCTCAGTCCTATAAAAAGCGGTAGCGTCAGTGGCAAGGGACCGCGTTATTGCCCGTCGATCGACCGCAAAGTGATCAATTTTCCGGATCGCGACCATCACCCGGTGTTTGTTGAACCGGAGGGAGTAACTACCAGGGAAATGTATCTGCAGGGGCTGACCACTAGCATGCCCCTGCACGTGCAGGAGATGATCATACACTCCACCCCGGGCTTGGAGCACGCGCGCATTGTCCGTCCCGGTTATGCCGTCGAATACGATTTCTTGCCGCCGCAACAACTTACTCTGTCTCTAGAGACGAAAGCAGTGCGCGGTCTGTTTTGTGCTGGGCAAATCAACGGCACGTCCGGGTATGAGGAGGCGGCTGCTCAAGGGCTTATAGCAGGCATAAACGCCGCTCTGTACGTGCGCGGCGAGCCACCTTTCATTCTGCGCCGCGACCAGGCATACATAGGAGTACTCATTGACGACCTGGTCACCAAGGGAGTCGATGAGCCCTACCGAATGTTTACCTCTCGAGCCGAGTACAGGCTTCTCTTGCGACATGACAATGCGGCTGAACGGCTAGCTCCTCTGGGGCATGCCCTTGGTCTGATTACTTCTGAGCAACTTGAGCAGGTAGAGCGACGCCAACAGCTGGTCAGGGAGTACACGGAGCTTCTGGAAAGCGTTCAAATTCGTCCCACCGCCGAGGTGGAAAAGATCATGGAAGCCCTAGGCTCCTCTGCGCTAGATGAACCCCAAAGCGCGGCAAGGCTCTTGCGGCGCCCCGAGATCTCGTTTTCACAGCTGCTCGAGCTTATCGACGACCCAGAACTCAGGGAACGGCTATCTGTCGCTTCTCCTGAAGTAGTGGAGCAGATAGAAATCCAAGCGCGGTACGAGGGGTATATCCGCCGGCAGCTTGCTGAGATCCGAAAACAACGGGCTACGGAAACACTTGTAATCCCGGAAGACTTTGACTATTGGGCCCTGGAGGGCCTCACTTTTGAGGCCAAGGACAAGCTGCACCGCATCCGGCCAAGGACACTGGGGCAGGCATCACGTATCCCCGGAGTTTCGCCGGCCGACATCTCGGTGCTTTTGGTATATCTCCATCGGACTGCTCAGGCAACAGCGGAAACGTCGCCCACAGGGTATCTCTCTGGAACTTAAGTACGACAAGTTGTATGCGTCTTTGGGGATTCCCCCTGAGGCTCGGGCGAAGCTGGCTCTCCTGGGGGATCTCTTACTGGGAGCTGGCTTCAACGTAACCGGAATCCGCGATGCCCAGGAAATAGAAGAAAAGCATTTCTTAGATTCACTCTCTTTGCTTGGACTCCCCGCCGTGAAAGAGGCCTCCTTTCTCGTCGACATTGGCTCGGGTGGAGGTCTCCCAGCGCTAGTGCTCGCTTTGGCGCTACCAATGTTGGAAGTTACGGCGCTTGAGGCGCAAAGGAAAAAGTGCGAGCACATAAGTCGGGCGGCGACAGTTCTGGGTTTGACCAACGTGAAAGTCGTCTGGGCGCGTGCCGAGGAATTCGGGCGAGGACCCAGCCAAGTTAACCAACCAAGCCAAACTAACCAACCCAGTCAAACAAAGCAACATAGCCGGGCTAAACAAGGAAGACCGGGCGGCGAAAGACCGGGCGGCGAGGGCCGCGATAGGCGGGGCGGCGAGGGCCGCGACAGATACGATGTGGCGGTCTCGCGAGCTTTGGCCTCGCTGCCAGTCGTGGCGGAGTACTCGATACCGTTGCTAAAGGTCGGTGGCACAATGGTGGCTATGAAAGGCCAGATCTCCGACCAAGAGTGGAGGCAAGCGGAGAACGCTCTCGCTATACTTGGCGCAGGGAAGCTCACTGCCGTCCAGCTCGAATCTTTCCCGGGGGCGCAGAACCGTTGGGTCTATCTGGCGACAAAGGTAAAGCCTACTCCGGATGCTTACCCCCGTCGGGTAGGGGTCCCGACGAAGCGGCCCTTGGGGGGATGAGCGTGGCTAGGCGTTATCGAGCCCGACGGAGTCGGGCAGGAGCAACGGAACCGACGAGATTGAAGCGGGAGGGTCTCATCTGATCTACGCGATTGCCAACCAAAAGGGCGGGGTCGGCAAGACCACTACCGCCATCAACCTGGCCGCTAGTCTGGCTCAGGCTGGGGAGAAGGTGCTCCTCATCGATATGGACTCTCAAGCCAACGCCACCCACGGGCTGGGACTGCGTGTATCGCCGGGCGAGCCCGCCATCCTGGAAGTCCTGTTGGGTGAGTGTTCGCTTCGCTCAATCATCCGGTCCTGCGTGGTTGAGAATCTGCATGTAGTCCCTTCGTCTACTGACGCTGCAGGCGCGAGTGTGCTTCTTCCCGAACTTGACAAGCGGGAATTCCGTTTGAAGCAGGCTCTTGCTGAGAGTGGCTTGCCTGGGGAAGAGTACTCCTACGTGTTTATTGATTGCCCGCCTTCTCTCGGCTTGCTCACCGTTAACTCCCTGGTGGCGGCAAATCAGGTGATTATCCCGGTGCAGGCCGAGTACTACGCTCTCGAGGGGTTGGCTCAACTTATGTCAACGATCGTTGCAGTTAAGGAGCGCCTCAATCCCAACCTCAAGGTGGCCGGGCTGGTAGTTACCATGATGGACGCCCGCACCAGTCTTAGTCGCCAGGTGGAACAGGAGATTCGCTCCCATTTTCCTCGCTTGTCTTTTCGCACTGTGGTGCCTCGAAACGTACGTCTTGCGGAGGCTCCAAGTCACGGCGTGCCGGTATTCATGCTTGACCCCCATTGTGCTGGCTCTGACGCTTACTTCGATTTGGCCATGGAGGTAGTAAGCCGTGGGTAAGAAAACGGGTCTGGGCCGCGGCCTGGCGGCTCTGTTGGGAGAGCAAGAGGCCATCACTGGTGAAAGCTTGGCGAGAGTGACCGGGGAGGAACAAGAGCGCGGCTCCGGAGTAATAGAGCTGCCCGTAAGCGCCATAAGGCGAAACCCGCGTCAACCGCGGCGCAGCATCGACGCGCAAGCCTTGGAGGAGCTGGCTGCCTCCATAGAGGCGCTGGGGGTGGTTCAGCCGGTGATTGTGAGGCAGGTGGAGGGCGGCTACGAACTTATCGCGGGCGAAAGACGGTGGCTGGCAGCTCAGAAGGCTGGCTTCACCGCTATTCCCGCCATTGTGCGTCAGGCTTCGGACGTGGAAAGTCTAGAGCTGGCGTTAGTGGAAAACATCATGCGCCAGGAACTGAGCCCAGTGGACGAGGCTTACGCGCTAAAGGTACTGCTTGAAGACCTGGGAGTGACCCAAGAAAGTTTGGCCGCTCGCTTGGGAAGGAGTCGCTCGGCGATTGCTAACAAGATCCGCCTGCTCGATCTGCCTGCACCTATACAAGAGGCCTTGGCCAAGGGGGAACTGAGCGAAGGACACGGAAGAGCTCTTCTTGGTCTTGCTGAAAAGAAAGTCCAGCTGGAAGTCGCTCGGCAAGCTGTTGAGAAGGGTTGGAGTGTGCGCCAGGTTGAGGCCGAAGTGCGTCGGCTGTCGAGTCGAGCTCGGGACAAGAAGGAGGCAGGGGCTGACGGTGTCGGCCAATCTGAGATAGTGCGGAGTGGGTCCTCGGGCAAAGACCAAGCGGAAAGCTTTGGGGCGGAGATTGATCGGCAACTGGCCGACGACCTGGCTGATGCAATTTATGCGGTACTTGGAGTTATGCCTCGGCTCAAAATACGCGGTGATAGCGGCGTGATCGAGGTGCCCTTTCGAGGAGAAGCCGAGCTCCGTGATATCACCGAGAGACTGCGGGCAAGGATATCGTAACTACGAAGAGGTCGACTTTGGTCCCACACGAGCCAGGCGGCGACGAATTCCGCAACGACAGTGACGCGCTGCGCAAAGTGCTAGACGAATACCTGGCGGTTCCGGGTGTTGTGGGGGCCGCGTTTGTGTCTGACGAAGGGCTTGTAATAAGTCAGGCAGTCCCGGAAGACGTGGATGCGGACGTCATTGCGGTTTTTGCTGCCGACGTGGCGGTTGCCTGCCAACGGCTTGGTGAATCTGCCCGGGCCGAGAGTATAAAGAGTGTGCAAATTGAGTTTGAGCGAGGCCAGGTGTGGCTCGTTCCGTTTGCATCTGGTGTCTCGCTTCTCTTATTGCTTGACCAAAGTGGAGCCGGCAAGACCGGAGAACGTCTGTGGGAAAAGCGGGACCTCAAGCTGCGAGGCGGGTCTCTCGAGCTGCAAGGCGGGACTCCAGCAGCTGACCAAGAAGCTGAGAATTAGGGCTAGGGATAGGAAGCAGCCGCAGTGCGCAAGGGAAGAGTCATCATCAATACCGGAGAAGGCAAAGGCAAGACGACGGCGGCCCTAGGTGCTGCCCTGCGGGCAGCGGGACATGGACACAGAGTGGCAATTGTCCAATTCATCAAGGGGAACTGGAACACGGGCGAGACGCGGGCCCTGGAACAACTCCCGACCGTGGAGGTAACGCGCATCGGGTCGGGGTTCACCTGGCTTGCTGAGGATCCGGAAGAACCCAGGAGACTTGCGCGTCAAGCCTGGGAGGCGGCCAAGGAGTTCGGTTACTCCGACCGGTACGAGTTGCTCATTCTGGATGAGCTAAATTGCGCTCTTAACGAAGGCTATGTTTCGGTGGCGGAAGTGCTTGAGTTTCTTCGCACCAAGCCGGAACGGCTTTCAGTAATCATCACCGGGCGCGGGGCTCCCGCGGAACTGATCGCGGCTGCCGACACGGTTACCGAGATGCGCTGCGTGAAGCACGCTTACTACGAGGGAGAGCCCGCGCGGAAGGGCATAGAGTATTAGCTGCGCATGTGTCAGCGGCGCATGTGTCAGCACCGCATGTATCAGCGGGGCATATTGTTCAGGTAGGACTTGCGCTGGCCCGCAAGCTGGCCGCAGGCAGCCTCGATTTCCTGCCCTTTGCTCTTTCTGACTACGGCTTCGATCCCGGCGTCTATAAGGATCTGTCGAAAGGCGGCTACGGCCTGCGGTGAAGGAGCGGCAAAGGGCGCGGCGGCGCCACGGCCGCCAAGCGGCCGCAGGGCGCCGCCGCGCGGCCCGGTAGCCGGATTCCACGCAAGCAAGTTGACTGTGACGACGCGGCCGCGCAGAAGGCTGGCAAGCCGCCTTGCATCCTGGGGCGAGTCATTTATTCCCTGGAGCAGCACGTACTCGATCAGAAGTTTTCGGCGGGTAAGGGCAAAGTGGCGCCAGGCTGCTTCTAAGATGAGACCCAGCGGGTGACAAAAGGGCTTGGGGATTAGGCGAGCTCTTGTTGCGTCGTCTGCCGCGTGGAGCGACAGGGCCAGATTGACCTGGGGGTGTCGTTCAGCCAAACGGATGATTCCTTTGGGAATACCAATGGTGGAAACCGACATGTTTCTTTGACCAAGTCCAAAGCCAGCCGGGTTGCTGAGCACCTCAATAGAGTCCAAGACAGCTTTTAGGTTTAGTAAGGGCTCACCCATGCCCATGAAGACAAGACGGGAAAGTTTGCGCCCCGCCCTCTCGGCCTCATGGGCGGCCACTCGGACTTGGTCGACGATCTCCGCGACAGAGAGATTTCGCTTGAATCCAAGAGCTCCAGTCGCACAAAACGCGCACCCTACCGGACAACCCACTTGAGTAGAGATACACGCCGTCACCCGATCGGGATACATCATGACGACGGTTTCCACAGAGGCGCCGTCAGCAGTTTCAAGTAGCACCTTTCTTGTGCCGTCGGGAGCCTCGCGCATGGCAACGGCTCGTAGCACGCACTCCCCCAGCTCGCTTAAGGCGGCTCGAAGCTGAGCGGGAAGCGCAGTGGCCTCAGCAAAAGGTGCTAAAGGACGGCGGAACAGGTGCTCAAGCACCTGTGCGTGACGATAACTAGCCACCTCCTGCGCCGCTAGCGCATCTGCAATATCCGGGCGGTAGATTCTTAGTAGCTCTGCAGCATTCACGAGTTCGGAGAACTCCTTGGTGTATTCACTCTTGGGGTAAGGGAGTAAGGCGCACCCTCATGCCCCGCTCAAGAGAGAGAAGCTGCGCCGCGCTAGCAGACTTGAGAGCTAGGGCCACCTGACCCCAAGAGTCACAGAATAGGCCAAGCTCTCCCGATCCTAGCTCCGCAAAGGTGGTAACGGTGCGGGCGGTCCACACGGGTAGGCCCTCGCCTAGCGCTTCCACCTGATAGAAATGCTCGAGGGGGCTAAGCTCGGCAAACCTGACCGCCAACGCCACGTTGCCGAAACGGTCTACCTCAATAACCTCTGCAGTCACGGAGTGGTCTTCCACCAACGCGTACGGCGAACCTAGGCTAACTAAGTCGGCTGGCTCAACGCGACTTCCCAACGCGGCAACCCCTACCCCTTTGGCTAGAAGCGCAGCTGCAGGGGCAAAAACGTCACGTCCGTGGAAGGTCATGGATATCTGATCCGAGGGCAGGCCGGCAGCCTCTCGCACCTGGGCGGGGTTTAAGAGCCAGACCTCCCGTATGCCTCCCATGGCTTCTGCAGCCGAAACCAGCAGGCCGTTGTCCGGGCCGACCAGCGCGTCTGTCCGCTCTGTAACTATCACTAGGGGTCTGCGAGCCGTTCCGACCCCTGGGTCTACCACCGCGAGGTGAACGGCGGGGGGATAAAGGGGAGCGATTCGCCTTAGCACCAGTGCTCCTGCAGCCACATCTCCACCGGGCACTTCGTGGCTGAGGTGACAAATGCGGACTTGGGGGTTTATGCGAAGCATAGTGCCTTCACAGGCAGCTACGTAGCCCCAGCCCCAGCCAAAGTCGCTTGTAAAGGTAATTAGACCAGTTGGAATAGAAGGTTCTTTCATGGCTCCCCCCTATGAGTCGAGGTAAGACCAGCCAGATGGAAAGTATGTTCGGTCAATCCTCCGCGGCCCACTTGCACAACTAAGCCAACAGCTGCATGGCTAACCAGCCTCTCGTCCAGAGGCAGCGCCACCTCTATCACTTCCGCCCATGCGGCCTCCACGTTGCCAGCCAGGTACCTCCCTCGGGCGCTCTTGGCCTCGACCCTTCCTTGTTCGGCCAAACTCAGGTTGACCACAGGGTCGTCCTCTTCTCCGGGGTGTGATACGCGGACCTGTACCTCGAGTCCTTCCAACGCGGCCGAGTTTCCCGGGATCACAAGCACACATAGGCGATCATTGTGCCATCCAAACCGCACTTCGGAAATCGGCGTGCCTTCTGCTCGCTGCATAGTGGACGGCAGCTCTCGAACAAGACGGCCTGCTCCCTCCCACTCTGTCGGAGTGGTGATCAGACCGTCGATACGTGGCGCAAGTGGTCTCTCCGGCAGCAACGGCGCAGCCGGTTCAGCTGCAGTCAAGATGGGCGAGAGCAGCGCAGGGGGCACTGGCTCGCCCAGGCAGTGGTAGACCTCTTGTAGGTGGAAGCGAAACTGCTCGTCCCAGACATAGTCAAGTTCAGTATGGTGGTGCTCGCCGAACCACCAGAACCAGTCGCTGCCTTCAGCGATGAGCACGTGACGCCAGGCTGCCAGGACCTGCGGATCGGGTTCGGGGACCTCGGTTTTGTCACGGCTGTCCTTAGCCTCCGGTGTAGCTCCTGCGGTGGTGGAAGCAGCGGCGAAAAGCGAACGCCGGCGTGCGGCCAAATCGCGGGCGTCGTGTAATAGCGCCCAGGCTGTATTGTGAGCGGGATCTCCACTCCAGGTGCGAAGATCGCCCCCGATCCACGACCCGGTATGAAGCCATCCCAGTTCCCATCTGGGAGGCGCTAGCTCCAGATGTTCAGAGACCGTGACGCAGCGCAGGGCGGGTTCGCTACTAAGAAGTTCATAGAGGTAGCAGAGGAAATCTCTCCCATCGCGTGGGTAGTACTCCCAGGCATTTTCGCCGTCTAGAGCTATCGTGACCAGGGCGGCTTGCGAGGGTTCTCCCGGGGAGCCCAGAGCGGGGATTTCTGAGGAAAGTCTCTTGCGAATATCCAGTAGGCGGTTCACCAAGTCTTGAGCCGCGTCGCGAGAGTCCCACGAGTGATAAGCGAAGCCTATAAGATCGGAGAGAGTGTGGTCTCGGAAGACGATGGCGACTTCCCCTTGTTCTCGAACCAGGCGGTAGGCCTGATACAGGCAGGCCGGGCGCAGCATGACATGGCCGTCTGCGCGGATGTCTTGAGGAAGCAGCTCCGGGGGCAAGGTTGGGACAGCCCCTGACAGAGAGCGAGCAAGAACAGTCTCGTCTGAGATTGTCCACTCAACACCGCACGTGGCAAGGAGGGTGATCACCCCCTCCCCCACGGCCTGCTCGGAACACCACATGCCCCGGGGTCGCCGGCCAAAGACCCGCTGGTGCTTCTCCACGGCAGCAAGGATGTGCTCCATAGCATCCTCGGGATGAGCAAAACGGCGGGAAGGGAGAATTTGGCTTGGGCAAGAAATCCTTGCGGAGTCGCTGTCGATCAACAAGGGCAGTATAGGGTGAAAATAGGGCGAGGTAGTAAGCTCGATCTGGCCTTTTTCCGCTGCTCCCCTGTAAGCAGGAAGAATCCGAGAGAGCACTTGTTGTTGCACATCGGCCAGAAGCTTCTTGTCGTCTTCGCGGAAGTCTTTGCCCTTGGCTACCAGGTCCCTCAAGGGCTCGCTTTCTTGAGTGGTGGGGTCAAACCAGGCTAGGTTAAACCAAATCTGCAGATCAAGTAGCTCCTGGTCGGAAAATGCTCGGGCGCACGCCTCCCAGCCTTGGGAGGCGTGCGCCTGCCTCTTCTGCGCCAGCTCCAAATACCTGGGATGAGAGCGAGCCCGGGGATGATCCGGATGCTCACACATGCGCTCCACTACAAAGGCACGCTCCGCCAGAGTAAGCTCGGCAGCTGGTTTGAGCGTGTGTTCCCAGTAGACGTCAGAGAAGTGACCTGAGGCGTAGTCTTCCAGCTGCTCAACAAGCGATGGTACCAAGTTGAAAGTCTGATGAACTTGGGGGTAGGCCGAAAGCAGTTCCACCATATCCAGGTAGTCCTTGAGACCATGAAGCCTTGCCCAGGGCATTTCGAACGCATTGCTCCGCGCCCCGCGGTAATACGGTTGGTGCATATGCCATACAAAAGCTACGTGCAGAGGCTCAGACGTACTCATCCATGGCCCTAATGAAGTTGAGATAAACCCGTTGCTGCTCAAGCAGGATGCGATCTGCGCCCAGATCCCACCATTCTCGGGGAGTAAAGTACGCTGACACCTCTGCTTCGCTTCCCCAACGGCCTGCCCACTGGATCAGATGGAGGTTGTCCGACTGAAGCAGCCACAAGGCCAGATCAAGCAGAGTGCGGGACTCTGTGAGCTTGGCTTTGTTAAGCACAGAGTGCATCAGCCGGAAGATGGCCTGCTGCGATGGGTTTCCAAGGAAGAATTCCATGCCCCCGGTGCCTGCCCAGGTGGTGCCGAACTCAGGCAGTGGCAAGTCTGGGAGCTGACCGCTGCCGAACTCTTCCAACGCCTCACTGGGAAGAAGTGGGCGCACTCCCCGCTTCTTAAGCTGCGCTGGGAGCGCTCGCATGAACTCGAAGATTCCGGTGTCAACGCTGTGATGTTCGCCGAAGGTCTCAAAATCCCACCCGATAAAGACTAGGTCTCCCCACGTCCGACGCAGGTGAGCAGCGTAGGTGTCCGCGGTCAGCGGATAGCCCTCCCAGGTCTTGTTGCTAAAGCGATAGCCGACATCATCGGAAAGCTCGTGGTGACGGCAAAAAAGCGCCAGCGATCTTCCGCCATGGCAGTAAAGATGTGTGGGTTCGCGCCACTCCATAACCCAAGGCCGCCCATCAAGCATCCCTGCTCGGTAGCCGCACTTGAGCAATGCGTAGTAGATCTCGTTGTTCATGGCCATTTCGGTGGTGTCGGTCAGGCGGATCTCTTTGTCGAAGAACTCTTCGGCCTGACTCTTGCCCCGCAGCATTTCCTTCTGGAAAAGCTTGATGTCGATGGCGAACAAAAAAGTGTGGTATGGCTCTACGCCCACAAGCTCGCAGTTAGGGTGGGCCACCAAGCGGCGAAAGCGCTCGGCCAGGCGGCGATCCCATCGTTTAAGCTGCCACAAGAAGCTAAGCGAGAATCCGATGCTCAGCTTAAAGCCAGCATCAAGCATGTCCAGAAACATCTCGGTAGCAGGGTAGTAACACCAGCGGGCCACCTTCTCGAAGTAGCGACGGTTCATGTGGTCGTCAAACAGGTATGTGGCCATCTGGCCCGGAGGGGTGCCAGGCGGGATTACCTGCGCCGGCAGGCGAAGTCGCCGCGGCTGATGAACCACACAGTAAGTGACCATCCGTTCAGGCATGGTGTTCCTCCCCGGGTGCGGGTGAAGTCCTGGGCTCGTGCTGGCCTTTAGACCCATCTTCTCCCGGGGGAGAAGACGCTGGCGGGTTTGGTCTTATGCGTGGTCTGCGCGCGAGCGCTTGCCCCCGGTAGGCAGCCGATGGAATGGCGCCGAGAGGTGTGCCAGGAGGCGCGCCAGTAGATGCGAGCTCTTCTGGCCCAGCCAGAGCTTGTTCCGGCAGGCGGACCGCTGCTGCCGGTTGTGCGACTGAGTCCGGAACCTGCCAAAGTGACTCTCCCAGACTTGGCTCTTCACCCGGTGTTGGGGCACCGGGCTTCTCTGGCGTGCGGGTTTCCGGTTTTCGCAGGAGCTGCGGTTGGACCACAAGCTGGCGGTTTGCCACGTAGCGCAGTTTGCCGAGTAGCGTGTTTCGCACGACGTTTTCCCAAGTGAAGCTGCGCGCGGTTTCTTGGGCCTCTTTTCGGAGGCGCGCAGCTACGTCGGGATGCTCCCTTAGAAACTCAAGGGCGATGTTGATTTCGGCGGGGTCATCCGTGTCCAAGACCACAGCATTTAGGTATGGTACCGCGTAGTCTTCGCCAGTGGAGCCCACGAAAGCTACGCCACCCGCCGCCATGACTTCAAGTCCTACCAGGCCGAAAGGCTCGTGTCCAGAGTTGGCCAAAACGGCGTCAGAAGCAGAATAGAACAGCGACACAAGGTTGTCGCTCATGAAGCTCGTGATGTTGTACACGTCGGCCTGCGGTGCGGCAGCCAGTGCCTGGATTGCTTGAGTGGGATCCGGCGGAAGCTCGACATCAACTATGGTTAGTCCCGAAGCGCGGGCGTTGGCCAAGACTTCCAAGCCATGCCATTCCACTCCGCCGCGAATTACCGCCGCGAACGGCCGCCCGCGCTTCTTCTCCTCGGCCAACGCCTCCATGGCCATGTTCCAGCGCTTGTCAGGGCTAAATCGCCCAATCTTGAAAATTAGCTCCTTCCCGGGAAAGACGCCGCGCAGGTTACTAACAAGCTCACCGTCGACGGCACCTATCCGTTCTGCCGGAATCCCATTGGGGATGACCAAAGGATTTACCTGCCACTCCCACATCACGTGCTTCATGTACCGGGACACAGTGGTGATTTGCGCGCAGAAGTCCAAACGTGGCCAATCAATGCGCTCAAAGCCCATGATATTGTTGGCATTCCAAAGGATGATGACTCGATCGCGCAGTCCTTTTTCCCATAGCTCATCAGAAAGTCTCGCCACTGCGTATGCGGTGTGCCATTCTTCCGCCAGCACCGCCACAAGTTTGCCTGCTGCCACCGCGGGCACTATGAGCTGATCAGTCACGATGCGAGGAAGCCTGGTGTTCCAGTCGGCGACTTTGGCTTCCTCCCCGTCGTAGACTCCTCCGGGATACCGGGCAGAAAGGCGCTGCGACCAGCGGTGCAGGGTCAGGTTGTCACACGGGGTTTCCTCTTCGGGCAGATTGGGGTCACCAACAAAGACGAGATGCGTGCGAAAGCCCTCTCGGGCAAGCTCAAGAGAAAGCTCTTTTACGCGCATGCCCAGTCCGCCCGCCATGGAATACTGATCGGGTCCCTCGAAAGAAAGAAGAACAAACTCAAGGGTCTCAGGTGCAAGATGCGGAAGAGTAATCATGGCGCCCCCACTGGAGTTCTTGTCATGTTGCCCCGCTAAACTAGTCGCGCTGCGTCAGCTTTATCTGAACTTATGCGAACCTATTAATAGTCCGGACTTATCTGTAGCATACCCTGTCAAGAGCGTAATGAACCGTGCTCGGCGTGCACGCCGCGGCAGCATGTGGTACCTTGAGTTTTCGTTCGTCCCTTCACCGACGGAAAGGTAGAAAGGCATGGCGGTCAAGTACGTGTTACCGGAGGACAAGATTCCTACGTCCTGGTATAACCTGGCGGCCGACCTCCCTTCGCCCCCTCCGCCGCCGCTTCACCCGGCCACGCTACAACCGGCTGGTCCCGAGGATCTTGCTCCCATCTTCCCCATGGGTCTGATCATGCAAGAGGTATCGACGGAGCGGATGATCGAGATTCCGGAGGAGGTCAGGGAGATCTACAAGCTCTGGCGTCCCACCCCGCTTCTTCGTGCCGCTCGTTGGGAAAAGGCTCTGGGTACTCCGGCCAAGATCTTCTTCAAGTACGAGGGTGTGAGTCCAGCTGGTTCGCACAAGCCGAACACCGCCGTAGCGCAGGCTTGGTACAACAAGCAGGAAGGCACCAAGAAACTCACCACGGAGACGGGCGCCGGTCAGTGGGGCTCTGCTCTGGCTTTGGCCTGCCAGCTCATGGGGATGGAGTGCCTTGTCTACATGGTGAAGGTCTCCTACTACCAGAAACCTTACCGCCGAAGCATGATCCGGGTATGGGGCGCCGAAGTCATTCCCAGCCCCTCTGATACCACGGAGTCTGGGCGGGCGGTCTTGGCCGTGGATCCCGATTCTCCCGGCAGCCTGGGAATAGCGATTAGCGAGGCTGTAGAGGTTGCTGCCAAGAACGACGACACCCACTACTCGCTTGGCTCCGTCCTCAACCATGTGCTGCTGCATCAGACAGTCATTGGGCAGGAGGCGCTGGCTCAGCTTGAAATGGCCGATGCCTACCCCGACTATGTGGTGGGATGTGTAGGAGGCGGCTCCAATTTTGCTGGGATAAGTTTCCCGTTCTTGGGCGAGAATCTCACCAAAGGCAAGAAGACGCGCATCATTGCTGTTGAACCTGCGGCCTGCCCCACGATGACCAAGGGGCTCTACGCCTACGACTTTGGCGACACGGCAAAACTTACTCCGCTTCTAAAGATGGAGACTCTCGGGCACGATTTCGTGCCGCCGGGCATTCACGCTGGAGGTCTTCGCTACCACGGTATGGCGCCGCTCGTTTCCCATGCACATCAGCTCGGCCTGATTGAAGCGCGGGCTGTGATGCAAACCGAGGTCTTCGCCGCAGGGGTGAGCTTTGCTAGGGCTGAGGGCATTATTCCGGCACCGGAGAGCAACCATGCCATCGCTGTAGTCAAGCAACTTGCCGAGGAATGCAAAGAAGCAGGCGAAGAAAAGACCATCCTCTTTAACCTTAGCGGGCACGGGCACTTTGACATGGCCGCCTACGACGCCTACTTGGACGGCAAGCTTGAGGACTTTGCCTATCCCGAGGAGAAGATCAAGGAAGCAATCAAGAATCTGCCCAAGGTCTGATCTGCGGGACCGGCGATACTATGCAGGACCCCGATACCCTGCGGGACCCGCGCCTGCGGGGCCTGCGATAGCGTAGACTGGCACGAGCCCCGGCGCAGCTAAGGCTGCTGCCGGGGCTCCGCTTCTCTGCTCGTTTCGCTCTCTAGGTCGATGGGTGTATGACTGTACGGTGTGGCGTCAAGCAGCGAAAGCATTTGTTTTGCGTTACGAGGGGCATAGTCCGCGTAGCAGTTGTTGAACATGAGGTAGGTGGTAGCTGCTTCTTGACTTAGGCTGCGCACTGGTTCCACCCACTCCCTAAGCTCGTCCTCTTGGTAAAGATACTTAAAGCGCTCGGCCGCCGATCCGCCTCGAATGTTCCAGGTGGCGGCATTTCGGCCATGAAACCGCACATAAGCGATGTCGCTGGTGACCGCGGTAAGCGGCGGTAGTATGTTTGGGGCGGAGATTCTAGGCTCATCTACGCAGACAAAGGCCGCGTTCAGCGAGCGAAGCAAGTCAAGAGTCTTGTCCAAATTTTCGGCGCTCACCCAAGAGATATGGCGAAACTCGACAGCTACTGGGTCCGGGGCAAGTAGCTCGACTGCTTGAGCCAAGTAGGTCTGGTTAGATTCGTTTGCCACGAAGTAGGGCGGAAACTGAAGCAGGATCACTCCCAATTTGTTAACTGCGCGAAGCGGCTCAAGAGCTGCGCCAAACAGCCGAAACACTTCCTCACGGAGCTCTTCGGGGGGATGGACAATTCGGCCTTGCCGATCGAGTTCAAGCTCGTACGCATCTCGAAGGGCCGCCGGAAGCTGCTCCGGACGCACTCCGTGCCGGGTTAGCATGCCAAAGGCCTTTACGTGAAACACGAATCCCGGCGGAGTACGGTCGGCCCAAAGTTGGGCGGTATAGCGATTGGGCAGGCCATAAAACGTGGAGTCCACCTCTACCGTGTCAAAGTGCGCGGCATAGTAGCGCAGGCGGTCGGCGGCGCTCTTGACTCCCACGGGATACCAGGCCCGCACCATGGTGGGGTCAGTCCATGAACAAGTTCCGACGCGCACTCGCCCGCTCATGAGTTAAGGATATACTGACACCACCATGGATGCTTGGCGGATGACAGCCACGATAGACAGGAGGCCTCGCTGGACACAAGACCTCGCCTGGATGGAAAACCTGGCCTCGATAGAAAACCTGGCCTCGATAGAAAACCTCGCCTACTAGTCACCAGGCGCATCCCCGAAGTAGGTCTTCGCCTGGCTCGAGAATGGTTCACGGTAGTCGGCGGGGAAGAGGACCTGCCTTTGAGCCGGGAACGTCTGCTTGCGGACATCCGGGGAGCAGATGCCTTGCTGTGCCTCCTTAGCGAGAGGATCGACAGCGAGGTCATGGACGCCGCAGGCGGTACTCTACGGGTCGTTTCGACCATGGCTGTGGGCTACGACAACATTGACGTTCCCGCCGCGACAGCTCGAGGGATCCTCGTTACTCACACTCCGGATGTTCTTACCGAGGCTACTGCCGATCTTACCTGGGCCCTCATTCTAAGTGTGGTGCGCCGTGTAGTCGAAGGTGACCGGATGGTGAGGGAGGGGCGCTTTCAACAGTGGAGCCCTTTCCTGCTCCTGGGGCGGGAGTTAACCGGCAAGACGCTGGGGATTGTGGGGATGGGCCGCATTGGCCGCGCAGTAGCGCGGAGAGCCGTCGGTTTCTCAATGCGTGTGATCTACACCCGGAAAACCGGGGCGCTTGAACCAAACCTCGTTCCTGCCGGAGCGACCTGGGAATATCGGGCCTCGTTGGACGATCTGTTGGCGGAGGCTGATATTGTCACTTTGCATGTGCCGCTTACCCGCGATACCTGGCACCTGCTCGGCCGGCGGGAGCTTGCGCTCATGAAGCCCGGAGCCTTTCTCATAAACACAGCGCGTGGCCCGGTGGTGGACGAGGAAAGTCTCGTCGAGATTCTCAGGGAAGGACATCTCGGCGGAGCGGGCCTGGACGTGTATGAGAATGAGCCCGCGCTGGCCCCTGGACTAGCTGAGCTTCCGCACGTGGTTCTTCTTCCCCATTTGGGGAGCGCCACCGTGGAGACTCGGGAGCAGATGGCGCGTCTTGCGGTAGAAAACCTTATCGCGTTCTTCGAGGGGCGTCCGGTTCCTTGTCCGGTGAACCCCGAGGTTCTGGGTGCCGTCGGCCAACCGGTGACGAGCGCCGCGGGTTCTTCTGGGAGCAACGGAGCTTCCGTGAGCAACGCAGCTTCCGTGAGCAACGCAGCTTCCGTGAGCAACGCAGCTTCAGGCGCAAACCAAGACGTGTCTAGAGAGGTGGAGGCGTGAGCTTGCGCCGTGCGTTCATGCTTGGGTTGGCCTTTGTGCTGGCTTTGTGGATTGGTCTTTGGACTGCTGGCTGCGAACCCGAAGAGCAGAGTCCAGCCGAGGCAGGCTCGACCACCTTGTCCACTGTGACGGGCGAGGCGACTCAGGGGGACATACAAGGCTATGTGGGAGAGGAAATCAAAGCGGGTGCGGCAGTGATCACCGTGCGTGCGCTTGGGGCTACTTTTCAGCCTGCCATGCCCGATCAGCGACTGAGCGACGAGGCGCCTGCGGCGCCCGCAGAGGGACGATCTTTCTACCAAGCCTATGTTCGGGTTGTAAACACTGCGGTTACCCCCATTCGTGTTGATCCCCGGCACTTTTACTGCATCATCGGACAAGCAATGGCTACGGTCGAGCCCACTCGGTCAGGCCCGCTACCGCGCAGTCTCCTGCGGAATGCCTCCTTGGATCTCGTACTTACGTTTGAGGGTCCACTCGGATACGAACCGGTGCTGATATATGCTCCGCCCTGGTACAAGGGGCTGATCACTGTGAAGGCGCCCAGCCCTGCAGAGGGTAGCGAGAGCACCGAGGGTAGCGAGAGCACCGAGGGTGGCGAGAACACCTCTACTAGCAGCGACTAGGCTCAGGCTTCTTAGGCTCAGCCTTCTAGCGCCAGGCTACTGCTCTTACTGGTACAGCGTCGAGGCCAACTCCCGCAAGAGGCAAGAATGCGCATTGCACTGGTCCGGGCCCAAGCTCATCCAGATGGCAGAGGTTTTCTACCAGTAGCACCTCGCTGCCCAAGAACAGGCGATGCACGGGGTACGGCTCGGTGTCCAAGCTGGGGGCGTCGGTGCCAACCAAGAATACTTTTGCTTTGAGCAAAAGCTCGGCTGCCTCCACTGTGAGTAGCGAGCCTTCGGTCCAAAGTAGAGCAAATCCACCCATCGGCACGGGCCACAGCCTGAGGCGCTCAGCAAGGAATTCGGCCTCAATAGGACGGCCGGGTCCAACGCGGCAGTTGATGACCACGCCTGGGCCAAGCAGGCGATCTACTGGGAATTGGTCAATAGTCTTGCCGTTGGATATGAGGTGCCTAGGGGCTTCGATGTGCGTGCCGGAGTGTGTGCCCAGGTGGATTTCGCTCACCTCGTAGCCGTCCCTGGCGTGGCTTCGCAGAGGGGTGAACCGCACTGGGGGGTCGCCAGGGAAAACCGGGGTCTCCGGGGAGAGCGGCATTGTAAGGTCAACTATCTTCATGGCTTCTCTGTTGCGCCTTACGGCGTCGTGGGAATGCCTGTAGCCTCCCGTACCCGGTACATGGTCTCTTGGGCTACCCGACGCGCCCGCCGGCCGCCCTCGCGGAGCACGTCCATCACATAGTCGGGATCTTTCTCAAGCTCACGCCTGCGCTCCCTGTATGGGGCAAAGTACTGGTCAACTAGCTCGTAGAGCCGCTTCTTGACCTCGCCGTAGCCCATACCCCCAGCGCGGTAACGAGCTTCCCACTCGGCAGTTTCCTCCGGAGAAGCTACCAAGCGCAAGAGCAAGAAGGGGGTAGAAGTAGTCGGGTCTTTGGGCGCCTCCACGGGGGTCGAGTCGGTGACTATGGACATGATCTTCTTACGCAGTGTGCTTCCTTCTTCAAATATGCCGATCTCGTTCCCATAGCTTTTTGACATCTTTCGCCCGTCGATACCGGGGACGACGGCGGCCTCCTCGAGAATATAGGGCTCAGGGATGGTAAAGATTTCTCCGTACTGTTGGTTGAATTTGTTAGCAATGTCTCGCGTGATCTCCAGGTGTTGCTTTTGATCCTGCCCTACTGGAACCACATCGGCCAAGTAGATCAGGATGTCTGCTGCCTGGAGGACCGGGTAGGCGAACAGCCCGTGGTTGGGCATCAGCCCCTGAGCCACCTTGTCTTTGTAGCTCACCGCTCGTTCCAATAAACCCATGGGAGTTACACAAGACAGTATCCAGGCAAGCTCTGTCACCTCAGGTACGTCCTGCTGTACGAAAAGCGTGCTCTTTTGCGGGTCGAGGCCCAGTGCAAGAAAATCTATGGCGACGCCCAGAGTGTACTGACGCAGCAACTCTGGATCTCTAACCGCGGTCAGCGCGTGGTAGCTCGCCACAAAATAAAAAGGCTCGTTGCCGTCTTGCAGCGCGATGTATTGACGCAAAGCGCCAAAGTAATTACCTAGGTGAGGTCGTCCAGAAGGTTGTATACCCGAAAGTACTCGCATGTTTAACTGTCCACTCCAACAAGAAGGTTGTCGCTCCAACAGAAGGTTGTTCTTTCCGCGCGCCTAGTGTAGCGTGAGAGGCCGCTGCGCGACCAGCATGACCCAACCGTTGGAGTCGGATCGGCGGGGCAGCTCCTGGGATCGCAAGTGCGTGAACTCTGTACTTTTGCATTCACGATCTGGTATACATGTACCAGAAAACGCCCACAGTGGAGTGGTGCAAGTGGTAAGAGAACTACACGTCGGTCAGATAACTGAAACAGTGGCTCGTCTTGCCGTGGAGGCTTGCATCTACCTCGGGGATGACGTCCTTGCCTTCTTGGAAAAAGCCGTGGAGCGGGAGGAGTCTCTGGCGGGGCGGCGAGTGCTGGTTGACCTCATCGAAAACGCCAACATCGCTCGCGAGCGCCATCTTCCCATTTGTCAGGACACAGGGGTGGCGGTCGTCTATCTCGAGGTAGGCCAGGACGTGCACCTGGTCGGAGGTGATCTGGAAGAAGCGGTCAACGAGGGGGTACGACGCGGTTACGTGGAGGGCTATCTGCGGAAGTCGATGGTAGTCGACCCGCTGGGAGCTCGTCGCAACACCGGTGACAATACACCCGCCGTAGTTCATACTCGCATTGTCCCGGGAGACAAGGTGCGAATCACTGTTGTCCCGAAGGGGGGCGGAGCGGAAAACATGAGCGCACTAGCCATGCTGACGCCGGCCCAGGGGCGACAGGGCGCTGTTGAGTTTGTCGTGGAGACCGTGCGGCGAGCCGGAGCCAATCCTTGTCCTCCGGTTGTGGTGGGCGTAGGGATTGGCGGAACCTTTGAAAAGGCGGCGTATATGGCCAAGCACGCGCTTCTCCGTGAAGTGGGGTCCACCAATCCGATACCGCGTTTGGCGGAACTAGAAGACGAAATCGAGTGTCGCTGCAACGCTCTAGGAATCGGGCCTGCAGGGTTTGGCGGCCGGATCACGGTGATGGATGTTTTTGTTGAGGAGGCTCCCGCCCACATCGCTAGTTTGCCCGTGGCGGTCAACTTGCAATGTCACGCGGTGCGTCACAAGGAGGCGGTGCTGTAGGTGAGTCGCGTGCTTCACACACCCTTGTCCGAGGAAGTCATTGGCGGCCTTCGTGCCGGCGATCGGGTTTACCTGACTGGGACAATCTACACAGCTCGCGATGCTGCTCACAAACGCCTGGTGGAGCTGATTGACCAGGGGCAGCCCTTGCCTCTTGACTTACAGGGCCAAGTTATCTACTACGTTGGGCCTACTCCGCCTAAGCCGGGCCAGGTGATTGGCTCGGCTGGTCCTACTACTTCGGGACGTATGGATTCTTATACTCCCAAACTGACAGCGTTGGGGCTAAAAGCAATCATCGGGAAGGGGCCTCGCAGCGAAGAGGTAAAGGAAGCTCTGCGACGAGACAAGGCGGTTTATTTTGCGGCCACCGGAGGCGCGGGGGCCTTGCTGTCTACGCGCATTGTTGCGGCGCGAGTGGTGGCTTACGAAGATTTGGGTCCCGAGGCCATTTATGAGCTTGAGGTCAGGGATTTTCCCGTGGTGGTGGTAAACGACATTTACGGCGGCGACCTGTATGTAGAGGGGCCAATGAAGTACCGCGCAGAGGAAGCCTGTCCCAGCCGCCAATCCGAGGCCTGCCCCGGCCGCACATCCGACGCCAGCCCCGGCCGCGCAGACGGCGCCCGGGTTGGCAGCCAGTTGTCACCGGAATAGGCATAGCTACCAGGAGTAGAGCTGTTGAAGGCGTTTGGAAAAAAGAAGCCGCGTGAACTGGCCAACGTAGGCGCCGGTCTTTGGAAGGCCACCGGTATGTGGGCCTGGCTTCTGTTTCGGATAAGCGGCCTGGTTCTCGTCTTTTATTTGATTGCTCATATCTTTGTGACATCTACTGTGCGCTGGGGAAAGAAAGGCGAAACCTTTGACTCCATCATGGAGCTCTTCGAAAAACCGGTCTTTGTTTTTCTGGACCTGGTGTTAGTGGGAGCCGTCCTTTACCACGCTCTAAACGGGGTAAGAGTCATGCTCATGGACGTTGGAGTAAGTACCCAAAGACACAAGGTTCTGTTTTGGAGCGCCATGATAGTGGTGGTGATTTGCTTTGCCATCTTTGCCTGGGTAAGTCTTACGTACATCATCACGGGCAAGGGAGTAGCCGGCTAATGACCTCGGTAGACAGCAGCAGAGGCAATCGAGTTAGGTCTGCAGCCGCAAGAGCGCATAAAGGCGGCATGTGGGCTTGGCTGTTTCAGCGCATCACCGCTGCGCTTCTCATCGTGTGTCTGGCGATTCATTTGCTTTTTACCCACATTCTAAATATCGGCGAGCTGGGCTATGACAATGTGGCGGAGCGCCTGGCACATGCCAGCCTGACCGCGGTGGACATCATCTTACTGGCCGCGGGGATTTATCACGCGCTAAATGGTCTGCGCATGGTCTTGCTTGACTACTGGTTTACATCCCGGCGTCGAGCCCGGGTGCTGGCGGTGACTCTGTGGGTCGTGGGGCTGGCTCTCATGGCATATGGAACGTGGGCCCTTTGGCCCTGGATTACTTGAGCGATCGGCGATGATTCATCACGACATAATAGTTGTGGGTGGTGGACTGGCAGGTCTGCGTGCGGCTATTGAGGCCAAGCGCGCCGGGGTTGACGTGGCTGTGCTCTCTCAGGTTCATCCAGGGCGCAGCCACTCTGGGCAGGCTCAAGGAGGCATCAACGCCGCTCTAGGTAACCACCCCGAGGGCCGAGACGACAACTGGGAAAAGCACGCTTTTGACACAGTTAAAGGCGGCGACTATCTGGTTGACCAGGATGCAGCCATCCAGATGGCCAAGGATGCCCCCGGGGTGATCTATGAGATGGAACATTGGGGCTGCCCTTTCAGCCGCTTTCCCGACGGCACCATTGCCCAGCGGCCCTTTGGCGGGGCTGGCTTTCCGCGCACCTGCTACGGGGCTGACCGCACGGGGCACTATCTGCTTCACACCCTGGTTGAACAGGCCTACAAGCTGGGCATCAAACTATACGTGGAACACTGGGTCTGCCGCTTGATCGTGCACGATGGAGTATGCCAGGGGGCGGTAGCCTATGACATGATCAGGGGTGGCTTTGAGGCATTCACGGCCAACGCGGTCATCATCGCTACTGGCGGCGCCGGACGCCTGTACTGCAACTCCACCAATGCCATCATCAGCGTCGGAAGCGGAATGTTCATGGCTTACCACGCGGGGGTGCCGCTCAAGGACATGGAATTTGTCCAGTTTCATCCCACGGGCCTTCGTTCCACCAACATCCTGATGACAGAGGCGGCGCGAGGTGAGGGTGGATATCTCATAAACGACAAGGGCGAGCGTTTTATGGAGCGGTATGCTCCCAAAGCCATGGAGCTGGCTCCCAGGGATATCGTGGCTCGCGCGATTCAGACCGAAATCAACGAGGGTCGCGGGATAGGTGGGCAGGAGTACGTGTACTTGGATCTTCGGCACCTGGGTGCGGAGAAGATCATTGAGCGTCTACCTGGGATACGTGATTTGGCCATTCATTTTGAAGGAGTTGATCCGATCGAGGAGCCGGTGCCAGTGGTGCCCAGCCAGCACTATTCGATGGGGGGCATCGATACTGATGTAGACGGAGCTACGCCCATGCCTGCGCTTTATGCTGCTGGTGAGTGCGCGTGTGTTTCGGTGCATGGGGCTAATCGTTTGGGTGGTAACTCGCTTCTTGAAACCGTCGTCTTCGGACGTCGCGCTGGAGCGGCCGCCAGCCGGTACGTGCAAGGGCTGGCCGACAAGCGTCCGGATGCGCGGGCAGCCTACGCTGCTTTGCAGGCCGTGGAGGACAAGGTCAGTGAACTTGCTTCTCGAGAAGGGGGCGAAAACGTCTACGCTCTTAGAAACGAGATGACACTGGCTATGAAAGAGCATTTTTTCCTCTTCCGGGATGAAGCCACGATGCAGGAGGGGGTAAAGAAGCTTCTTTCCATCAAAGAGCGTCTCAAGAAGATCAGTCTGCGCTGGACCGGAGAGGTCTTTAACTTAGACCTTATTCGGACCTACGAGTTTGAAGGGATGGTAGATCTAGCTCTGTGCGTTGCTATGGGCGCAGTTGCCCGCAAGGAGTCGCGGGGGGCTCACTTCCGCACCGACTACCCAGCACGGGACGACCAAGAGTGGCTAAAGCACACTCTGGCTTTTTATCAGCCAGACGTACCGGGGCCAAGGCTCGAGTATAAGCCGGTGACGCTGGGACCCTTCCCGGTCCAGGAGCGCAAGTACTAACAGGTCAGGCAGCGTGAGCATGGCAGTGAGCGAGATGCGGCACATTACTTTTCGGATTCGCCGGCAAGATCCAAAGAAGGATCGCGCGCCCCGTTGGGAAGAGTATAAGGTGCCCTACGAGGGCAACCTTACCGTTCTTGAGGGTCTTTTCTACATTCAGGAAAACTACGACGGAAGTCTCTCCTTTCGCTACTGCTGTCGGGCGTCTGTGTGCGGAAGCTGCGCCATGTACATAAATGGCGCCTATCGTTTAGCGTGCCAAACCAACATCAAGCACCTGGAAACCGACCTTGTGACTGTGGAGCCGCTTCCGCACATGCCGCTGGTCAAGGATCTTGTCGTCAATATGGACGAGTTCTTTGCCAAGTACGAATTTGTCAAGCCTTGGCTGATCCGCCATTCACCCCATCCGGAAAAAGAGATTCTCCAATCTCCCGAAGAACGCAAGAAGATTGAGGGAGCCACTGATTGCATCTTGTGCGGCTGCTGCTATTCGAGTTGCCCCTCGGTGTGGGGGGAACCCAACTATCTCGGGCCGGCTGCCCTTCTTAAGGTTTATAGGTTTGAGGCTGATTCCCGGGATGAGGCGGGAAAAGAACGCTTGCCGCTCTTTGACAACGAGCGGGGCGTTTATCGCTGCCATACGATCATGAACTGCGTTGAGGCGTGTCCCAAAGAGCTAAATCCCACCCAGGGGATCGAATGGCTCAAGCGAGCGGCTGTGCGGCGTCGGCTGTTCGGGCGCAAGAAATAGCGTTCTGCCTCGGACTCTACTCGTCGGCTGGAGAGTAAGGAAAGTAAAGCTCGAAGGTAGTTCCCTTCCCTACCTCGCTAGTTACCTCTACCCATCCTCCACACTGATTTATCAAGCCATACACTGTGGACAGCCCCAGCCCAGTTCCTTGTCCAGGCGGCTTGGTGGTGAAAAACGGCTCAAAGATGTGGGGGAGCACGTCTGGCTCTATGCCCACACCGGTGTCGGCAACTGTCAACACAACGTACGGTCCTGGCTTAAGAGGTGGGCGCGAGCGGCAGTAGTCTTCTGTGAGCTCGACACGGAAAGTCCTAAGTGTAAGGCTGCCTCCGGTGGGCATGGCGTCACGGGCGTTGAGAGCAAGGTTAATGACTGCTTGTTGGAATTGAGGCTTGGAGACACGCACAGTACTTGGCTGCTGGCAGGTATCTACGGCCAGCCTGATCGTTTCGCCGAGTGTGCGGGCGAGAAGCGGGACAAGTTCAGTGAGCATCTCATTCACACAAACGAGCTCGGTTTGCACAGGGTGGTGGCGCGAGTAGACAAGCAGTTGCCTTGTGAGAGCAGCAGCTCTTTCGGCTGCCAACCGGATTTCTTCAATGTCACCGCGGATCTCGGGCGGACAGTGGACGGCGTCGGATAGAATGAGATCGGTATAGCCGATTATGGCGGTAAGAGCGTTGTTAAAATCATGCGCCACGCCGCCAGCCAGCCTTCCAACCGCCTCCATCTTCTGCGCTTCTGCGAGCCGCTCCTGCAGTTTGGCCTTCTCTTCTTCGGCTCGTTTGCGGGCTGAAGCATCGTGGATCACAGCATGTATCAAGGTTTTTCCTTCCGCCTGGACCGCAGCGCTAAAAACTTCCACTGGCACGGTGGAACCGTCTGCTCGCCGGTGCACAAACTCAAAGCGCGAACTGGCTCCGCTCAAGACGTCAGCGCGCGCCTGGCGGATTACGTCCGCGCGTGCGATGTTTATGTCCGTAATCCGCAATTGTCTTAGCTCTTCTCTTGACCACCCATAAAACTTGCAGGCTGCCGTGTTTGCGTCCACTATGGCATCGGTTTCCGGATCAATCAGAAGCATGGGCGCCCCGTGGGAGTTGAAAAGGCTGCTGAAAAACGCCTCCCGCGCCTGGAGCGCACGGATTGTTTCCCGCTCGGCTGTTATGTCAACCATCGAAACAACGCTCTGGTGGGTATGGGGTATTAGACCCACGTGCAACATCACGTCGCGAACTTGCCCATCCTTGTTTATAAGCCTGGTTTCGTACTGGCTGGGTACGGTAGGGTCGCCCTCACGACGTGCAAAATGGTAGCGGACCATGGTCTGTAGGCTCTCCGGCGCCACGTAACGGGTCCAGTTGGTGCCCACCAGCTCTTGCGGAGAATATCCGGTTACTCGGCCGCAGTGCCGATTTGCCATACAAATGGTGCCGTCTTCTTCCACTACTATGGTCGCGGTGCCGGTGGCTTCAAAGACCGCGCGGTAGCGGATTTCGCTTAGGTTGACCAAGTGTTGCGTTTGGTGTCGCTGACTTAGGAGTCGCCTAATTAGGCTGCTTAGGACTCTTTCGTCTAGAGGCATGGTGAGCCAGTGATCGAAGCCGGCATCCAGCCAGGGAGCGGGCGATTCCGAGGGGCTAAGGATCAAGATAATGGGGAAAAATGCCGGATCATTTTGTTTGCGTCTTACGATGTCCTGGCCCCAGTGGCGTGCAGCTAGCCCGTCCAGAATGACCAGGTCCAAGGACCCAAAATCCGGGGGTGGCTTTGGAGCTTCGGGCTGCGAACTCAGCAAGGACACAACTTCGTAACCCCATGCGGCTACCTGGCGAAGCAGCTGCTGATGGGTGTGCTGGTCTGAAACGGAAACTCCTATAAGCGGACGTCGGGCCATGGAGTTTGTTGGTTTGTCCTAGTGGAGCATGGGCGGCTGTTGGTCTAACACTCGGCGCACGGTTTCGGCTAACGTCTGCGGGGTGAAAGGCTTTTCAAGGAAATTTGTTCCTGGATCAAGCCGGCCCCCGTGGACAATTGCGTTTCGGGTATATCCGGACATATAGATAACTCTAGCCTGAGGACAAAATGATGCAAGCGCTTGCACAAGCTCGTTGCCCAGCATGCCTCCGGGAAGGATTATGTCGGTGAGGACGAGATCGGGCGGCGGCACGGTGGCGCGTGCCGCCGCCACAGCTTCTGCCCCCGTCCCTACGGCAAGGACCTTATAGCCAAGTTCGGTTAGTACCCGGGCGGCAAGCTCTCTCAAATTGGGGTCATCTTCGACCAGCAGGATGCTCTCGTGGCCACCTAGGGCAGTAGCTTGAAGGGGACCATCTGCGGCGGGCGCGCCGGCAGCAAGCGGGAGGATTGTCGCGCCCACTGGGGGTGGGGCAATCCCAGGCGCTGCAGCGCCGGACGACGCAGCGCCGGACGACGCGGCGCCGGACGATGCAGCAGTGGAGGATGGCTTTTCCGCGCTAGATGCGCTCGCAGTGTTGTCCGGCGCGCCCGCCGCCGGTAGGTAAATCTTGAACGTGGTCCCGCGTCCGACTTCGCTATACACAAAAATGACCCCGCCACTCTGGCGGACAATCCCGTATACGGTGGATAGTCCCAGCCCGGAGCCTTGCCCCGGCGGTTTCGTGGTGAAAAACGGTTCAAATATGTGAGACATGGTTTGAGCATCCATGCCCACGCCTGTGTCTGACACGGAGAGCATCACGTGTGGGCCTGGCTTGGCTCCAGGGTGAAACCGGCAATATGCCTCGCTAAGCTCGACATTGGTCGTCTCGATGACAAGTCGGCCTCCGGCGGGCATGGCGTCGCGGGCGTTTAAGGCGAGATTCAAGAGAACACGCTCAAACTGGTGCACGTCGACCTCAACGGGAGCAAGATCAGAAGCCAGAACGACCAGCAGCTCGATAGTCTCGCCCAACGTACGTCTGAGAAATGACTCCATTTGCTGAACCACCGCGTTTAGCGAGGTGAGCTCGGGTCTAAGTGTTTGTCGCCTCGAGAAGGCCAGAATCTGGCGGGTGAGCGAAGCCCCGCGTTCGGCGGCGGTCTTTATCTCGGTTACGTCTTCCCGCACCGGAGCTGGGCAACGGTTTTCGTCTGCCAGGATCAGGTCGCAGTACCCAAGGATGGTGGTAAGGAGGTTGTTAAAGTCATGGGCGATGCCGCCAGCCAGCTGACCAATGGCCTCCATTTTTTCTAGTTGCGCGATGCGACTTTGGAGTTCTGCGCGTTCCCGCTCAGCTGCCTTCCGGTCAGTAATGTCGTGAACGATCGCGTAGATCACAGGGTCACGTCCGGGTACCGAAATACCGGCGCTAAACACCTCTACGTCAATCTGCGAGCCATCCGCTCGCCGATGGGTAAATTCAAATCGTGACTGCTCGCCAGCCAAAACCCTTTTGCGTGCCTCCTGGATTTGGTCTGGTGGTGCGGCGTTGATTTGATCTATGGTCATTCGCCTGAGCTCGTCACGCGACCACCCGTACAGGCGCGCTGCCGCCTCATTGGCGTCGAGGATTTGGCCGGTTGACGGGTCGATGAGAAGTTTTGCCGCGGAGTGGCCTTCGAAAAGACGCTTAAAAAAGAGCTCACTGGCTTTAACAGCGGCAACAGCCTGGTGTTCCTCAGTAACGTCCAGGATAGAAACAACCAGCTGGCCAGTCTCCTGAATGAAGCCAACCGTGACCGCTGCTTGTCTCAACTCACCGTCTTTGCGAACAAAGTGAACGTTGTAGCGCCGGGGTTCGGCTGGAAGGCTTGCAGAGCTGCGTTCTTGGTAATACGTCGAAGCCAAGTCGAGCAGTGTTTCCAAACTCTCGGGGGCAACATACCGGGTCCATTTGGTGCCCATCAGCTCAGCGGGGGTATATCCGGTCACCCGCAGACACTCTTGGTTGCCCAAGCTTATAGTTCCGTCGGGCTCCACCAGCAGGGTTGCAGTTCCGGTAGCCTCGAAAACAGCCTCGTACTTTGCTTCGGTTGCCCGCGCAAGACGTTCGCTCTGTTCCTTCTGACGAAGAAGTAAGGCGACAATGGTTCGCAGGAGAGCCTTGTTGAAGGGCAACCGCAGGCAGTAGTCAAAGCCAGCGTCCAACCACGGTTCTACGGGATCGTGCCGTCCAAGAGCGACCAAGGCAGGGAGAAAAGTAGACAGTTTGCGCTTGTACTCGAGAATCTGTGGGCCGAGCACACGCGCGGCGCGCGTGTCGAGGATGACTAGGTCAGCTTTGCCAAGGTCTGTGTCCTTGTCGAGCGCGGTCACAGTGTAGCCGAGGCCCGCCAGGTAGTCTTCCAGGAGATGCTGATCCACCGGGTCGTACAAAGCGATTCCAATCGTCGCAGAAGGGGGTCCTTGCGGGGTGGCTTGTCTCTGGTAGGTCATGCGCCTATCTCCCAAGAAGCGAACTAAGCCTAGTCAGCGGCTGCCGGCGGTTTGTCGAGCAGCTCTCCTCGCGGCAATCCCTGAAGCAACCCGGTCAGCCCCAAGAGCTGCTCTCCCACGACCAGGCCGTTTGGCGTAAACCGAAGTTCACAGATTTCTGGTTCGTAGTCACCGACACGTTTCTTAAGGCAACTTACCACTCTCAGAATCCGCCCCTGGTACTCCGCGAAGCGAAGCAAGAGAATGTTGTCGGCAACATAGCTCACGCCAAATTCGGTCACCTGAACATCACCAGTGACTCTTTCCTGTTCGTTAACTATCAACAAGTTCGCCTGCTCGGAGTGAATAAGGTTGATGATGTTCTGCATATGGGCGATCAGGTTACCAAAAGGTTCCATGGCAAGTGAATATCCGCGCAGGCTATCGAGCAAGACAAGGGTTATACCTTTTCCCCTGACATCCTCGCGGAGCATGGCCAGGAACTCCTCGGGATACCTCTCAAGGGGATTGAATTCCCTGGTGACAATTGCTCCGCTTTCGAGGCAACTCTTGAGAGGGATAGAGAGCTGTTCGCACCGGGCTACCATCGAAGCGGGCGCTTCCTCAAAGGTGTAAATGGCGCCTTTGAGGCCCTGGGCAGCTCCTGAGACAAGGTACTGGAGAGCCAAGGTGGTTTTTCCAACTCCAGCCGGACCAGAGATTAGAGTACAACCGCCAGCCGGAATCCCTCCTTTTAACAGGCGGTCAAGTCCTGGGATGCCCGAGGTTATCAGGCGCTGCTCAAATGACGGCATCCCCAGTTTTTCAGTATGGTGTGGCCAGGCAATGATTCCTTGGGGAGTGATCCGGAACGGATGACGCCCGGCCATGAAAGACGAGCCGCGCAATTTGGCGACCTCAATGGTCCTAATCTCAGCCACGCGGCTTGCGGAAAGCTCGTAGTGCAGCTTGATCACGCCGTCGACAGCCAAAGCAAGAGCATTGTCGTGCTCAAGCATGAGCGGCTCAAAAAGTAGAAGAGACACGCACGGAAGTTCAGACAGTCGGTCAACGAGCGCTTGGATCTGCAGACGGTACTGGTACTCATCCACAGACAGGTAGCGAAGAAAGGTGGCTGAGTCAAGAACAAGCCGTTCAGGTTGGAAAGAGGAGATGGCCTCGTGCACTCTCTGCCACAAGGGAGCCTGCTCCACTTCTGCAGGGGCAAACACCGTGTATTCGCCGCTAAGTCGCCCCGCAACCAGTTCGCTGCCGAAATCCAAGATGCGGACTTCGGTAAGATCCCAGCCAAATAGAGCCCCTAAACGTCTAAGAGCAGACTCGGATTCGCCGAAGGTAAGGTACAAGCAGCGCTTGCCGCGTTTGCTGCAGGCGGCCATGAACTGAAGCGACAGAATGGTCTTGCCTGTTCCTGGTCCGCCGACAAGCAAGTAGCTGGAACCTTCCTGAAAACCGCCAGCCAGGATTTCATCCAATCCGGGGATTCCGGTTTGCACTCGGTCTTCGCGCATCGCCCCCTCCCGCGACCACGAGTGTCGATGGTGATTGTCATCATTCTACTCTCAAAGAGTCGGGGCTATCGGGGGGCGGCGCAGAGACTCTGCGCCGCCCCCGCCTTTCCTGATACCATCGCACAAACTTGTTGCTCAAACATGGTGGGAAGGTCTTCGGCTGCGGAAGGGAGTGATATGGGTTCTCGTTACGAGCATGTTTTTGCGCCGCTTAGGATCCGGGGGGTGGATTTTCGCAACCGTATAGAGCTTGCTCCACCCTCGCCCAATTTGGCGTCCAAGGAAGGCTGGGTAACAACCGAGTTTGTTGAGTTCTTCCGCTCATTTGCCAGGGGCGGGGCGGCTGTTCTTCACGTGGGAAACAGCGTAATAGACATCAAAGAGTCTAACGACGAGGAGCGTCAGCTTGACCTAAGCAGTGATGACTGCATTCTTCCGCTAAGTCGCTTTGCGGAGATGTGCCACGGTTACGGCGCGCTTGCTTCGTTGGAGATCAACCATGGCGGCAAGGATTCCCATGTGGATAAGATCGGTCGGCGGCCGTACAGTGCCTCGTCTCTGATTCCCAGCATAGAGAAGTACCGGGCGGCGCTTGCCGGGCGGGAACCGGTAGCCACCATCGAGATGGACCAGGACAAGATCCGCGAAACGATCGAGAAATATGCTCAGGCCGCTTATCGGTGCAAGCGCGCTGGTTTTAAGATGTGCATGATTCACGGGGGGCACGGAAATCTCATCTCTCAGTTTGCCAGCTCGCTTTATAACAAGCGCACTGATGAGTGGGGCGGCTCCTTGGAAAACCGGGCACGCTTTGCCATTGAAGTGCTAGACCGCACTCGCGAGCTCTGCGGCGAGGACTTCGTAATCGAATTTCGCATCTCGGCTGACGAGATCCATCCCGAGGGCATGCACTTTGAAGAGACCCTCCAATTTATCGAGCTCATCAAAGACAAGATCGACATTCTGCATGTTTCGGCCGGGCTGCATGGCGAGTTTGAGTACATGAAGTACTGGTGGCAGAACTATCTAATGGAGCGAGAGTACAACGTTCACTGGGCGGAGAAAATTAAGAAAGCCTTTCCTGATCTTATTGTCTGTACAGTAGGCTCGATCATGAACCTGGCCCGGGCAGACGAGATCATTGCCTCAGGGAAGGCAGACATGGTAGCCATGTGCCGGCCGCTGCTCGCGGATCCGGAAATGCCGCGCAAGTACGCGCTTGGCCGCGAGGAGGATCACCGGCCGTGTCTTCGTTGCCAGTATTGTGGTTATCGTCTGGTTATCCCGGCCGTGATTAATTGCGCCGTCAACCCCTACTTGGGTAATGAAATGGAGTTTCCGGAAGGCAAGGTCAAGAAAGCAGAAGTCAAAAAGAAGGTTGCTGTGGTAGGGGGAGGACCTGCTGGCTTGCAGGCAATGCTGACCTTGTGTGACCGCGGGCACGATGTCACCCTCTACGAGAAAACCGACCGGCTAGGCGGACAGCTTTACTGGGCTTCGGCTCTTCCTTTTAAGCAGGACTTGCGAGACTACTACCACTACCTGCTGCGCCAGGCTAAGAAGGCTCCGGCTCGTATCCTGCTTGGGGTAGAGGCCACAAGGGAGATTCTGGAGCAAGAGGGATACGAGGCTTTGATCATTGCCGTTGGCTCGGAGCCCGTGGTACCGCCTGTCCCCGGGGTCGAGAAGCCACACGTACACTGGGCCCCAGAGGCCGACGCTGGTGTCATTGAGGTCGGGGCAAAAACAGTGGTTGTGGGCGCGGGTGCCGTGGGGGTTGAGTCGGCGATTGGTCTAAAGCAAGCGGGACACGACGTGCGGGTTATCGAAATGGAGTCCGATTTTGGCAAGCTAAGGGCAGGGGCTGGGGCAGTGGCGATGGATTTGCTGCGGCTTGTCAGAGAGCTGGACATACCCATCCATCTCAGCACCAAGCTCGAGGAGGTTACTGACAGCACTGTGGTGTGCTTGGATCTCAAGACTGGCGAAAAGGTGGAATACCCGGCTGACACCGTGCTCTTGGCCACAGGCAATGCCCCGCGCTGGGCGGTTGCGGATGAGCTTCGGCGGGCAGCGCCAGAGACTGAGGTCTACGTAGTTGGCGATGCTGTTCAGGCGAGCAATATAGCCTGGGCGGTTATGTCAGGGTTTAAAGCGGCAGCCTACATCTAGCGTCTCGCTTTGAAGCTCGGGCGGCGGAGGGGTCATTGACCCCTCCGCCGCCCAGCGCGAGCATCTCCCCACACTGATATCCTCCTGGCGAAAGGTCTCTCGGGCGCAGATCTTTGTGGCGAAAGGCCATTCCCAGCGGCGGTTACCGCGGCGGGATGTACGGCGAGATCACAATCACCTGACCTCTAATTAGCCTCGACACGTCTGACACCAAGAAAGCTACGGCGTGCGCAATATCGTCAGGAGTAACGGTTTTCCCAAGAGCGGCGAGCCGGACCACATCCTCAGCCATGGCGGGGCTGGTCTTGTGAAAGTTAGTGTTGCCTGGGCCGGGAGCGATGATGTTGATGTTGATTCCCTGGTCGCCAAGTTCGTTTTGGAGGCTCTTGCTCATCTGACTAAGGCCCGCCTTGGCTGCTATGTAGGGGCCAACGCCGAACAGCCCCTGGTCGGTGTGAGCGCAGTGCGAGGAGAAGTTAACGATCTTGCCGTACTGCTGCTTGATCATATGAGGAAGAACGGCGCGCATGAAGGCCATGGTTCCCTTGAGGTTAAGATCTATATCAAAATCCCACTGCTCCTTCTTAGACTCCACAAAGGGAACCGCGCCGGCAGAAGCGCCCGCTGTATTGCACAAGATGTCAATGCGCCCAAACTCTCTCACGGCTAGATCAACAGCAGCTTGGATTTCCTCCATGTTACGGATATCAACCTTGGCCGCCAGAGCGCGGCGCCCCAAAGCGGTGACCTCATCGGCGGTTCTTTGCGCCCCCTCGAAATCTTTGTCCACGCTCATGATGTGGCAGCCCTCTTTGGCGAGGTAAAGGGCGACTCCCCGCCCAAACCCCACCTCGCTGGCGGTACCGGTCACAATGGCGATCTTGTCCTTGAGTCCTAGCTCCATGTGGTGGCTCCTTTCGTTGGGTCCGACTCTTGCGACTCTCACAAACCTTCACGGCTTCTGCAAGCGTTTGCACCTTATGAGTTTCTATTCCAGCAAGTGTTTGCACGCTATGAGTCTCTATAACCGAGCGGCAGAGACCGGGGCGTACCCCAGCTGCCTAGAGATGAACAGAGACTTATCGAGCATGTACGGGAGGGTCTGCTCGAGACTTATCGGGTCTTTCCCTGGCACCCCCGCTGCGGTGACGGCGGCCACCAAGGCCGAACGGCTGTCAAAGATGGGCACGGCGATGGTAAGTAGGTCCTCGCGCGATTCGCCCTCGTCCAAGGCGTAGCCCTGGGTTCTAGTCTTGACTAGCTCCTCCCTCAGGGCATCTAACGTGGTGATTGTCCTTGCCGTAAAACGGGCGAGCTCCAGATTTCGCAAGACCTCATCCTGTTCATAGGGGGGAAGAAAGGCCAAGAACAGTTTTCCGTAAGCTGTGCAGTGAAGCGGCAAGTCCACTCCAAACAAGCGAATAGGAGGCAACTTCTCTACCTGGAAACGGTCGATCACCAAGACCTTATGCTGCGAAAAGACAGCCCAGCTCACGAACAGCTCCAGCTCGCGCGCCATCTGTTCCAGGTGCGGAAGCACGATACGGCGAAGCGGATGATTCTGCAGCGAGTTAAGACCCAAGAACAATAGGCGCACTCCCACGCGGTAGCGCCCGGTGCGCCGATCTCTTTCCATGAGCCCTTCGGCGGCTAGAGTTTGTAGCATGCGCGAGATCTTGCTCGGGTGCATGCCAAGTAGACGGGCGATCTCGTTAACACCAAGCTCATAGACGTCGGGAGATTCGAAAAGCGCAAGGAGCCGCGAAAAGTCGGCGAGAGTGTTGTATCTAAGCCCAGCTTCGCTGGGGTACATGCTGCTCATGATGCTCCCTATATATAGCGCATGTGGTTCTCCTCGTTGGGCCTTCGGTGGCACGCGCGCAGCCACAGAGAGCGTGCGCATTGTGATAGAGCGCGCGGAGCGACGGAGCTCGCGCGCAGCTCTAGACCGCGCGTCGGCACGGACCCGTGTGGCAAGACACCGCACATCGGGACAGATCGCATATTGCGGCGTAGAACATCACCCGACCCTCCATACCCATGGTAAATGCGGGCAATTTTAATTGTCAATAGGGCAATTGGAATTGAAGCATTGACAACTATGCTGCCGCCTGTCAACCTGGTCAGAAGTACAGGAAGGAGGTTTCTGTGGTTGATGCAGCCGTAGCTTACGAAGCGCGCGAGTTGACCCAAGAAGTAAAGGATTTTGCCCAAAAGCGTCTCGATATGGATTTAGTCGGGATCGCTAGTGTAGATAGATTTGCCCAGGCGCCCGAGGGCCACCGTCCAGAGGACTTTCTGCCAGGGGCAAAGTCGGTGGTTGTTATGGGAGTGCGGCTCCTCACTGGTGCGGTCCAAGCGATTTACCGGGCGCATGAGGACGGTCTGCGCCACATGCAATGTATCTACGGAACCTACGGATACACACTTGCGCCCAACTACCACCTTAAGTTTGCGGCATATTGGCTTGCCCGGTTTCTGGAAAGTCAGGGTTTTGCTGCTGTTCCCACGCCGTCGGGGCCAGGGGGCGGAGGGGTGCCGTTTAGCCACAGGCACGCCGCAGTGGCGGCCGGGCTTGGGGAGTTTGGCTGGTCAAGCATCGTAGTGACGCCGCAGTTTGGGCCGCGGCAGAGATTTGTGAGCGTCATCACGCGAGCGGAGCTCGAACCCGACCCCCTCTACAGCGGGCCGCGGCTCTGCGATCCCGAATCTTGCGACATCTGCATGCGGGTGTGTCCCTCGCAGGCCATAAGTCGCCAAGAGACAAAGTCCGTCAAGATTGGTGAGACCACGTACGAGTACGCAGTTGTGGATTTCCCCAAATGCCGCATAGGTAGTGAGGGGCTGACGACCAAGTGCTTAGGGCTCAAGGACCTTCCCATTCCCAAGAACCCCACCTGGCAGGATATCGACGAAGCGCGTAAGTTCATGGATCCTCGGCAGCTCGGAGAAGCCATCCCGCCCGCGCCGCGTGGAACCTACTACTGCGGCCGCTGCCTTGCCTACTGCCCTATCGGGCAAACGCGGGAGAAGGAGTTAGCCGAAGGTCTTAGCCGGTTTGGAAGGGGCGCAGTGCTGCCGATGTACGAGCCGTTTGAAGACGAGTAGCTGGTGAGTCTGCCCAGGTACGCGGCTGACCAGCAGATGAACCACTGCACCAGGCTGGCGGGTGGGCGGCGCGCCGCGGGCGCAAGGGAGCTGCTGCGTTGCTGATGGGGAGGCGGCACAGGGGTGAGCCACACGGGGCTGCGCGGGCCACTAGCCTGCGCGTGACTGTGCCTTGGGCCGTACTGGTCCGCGGGGCGCTATTTTGCTCTATGCATTCTTGACCTCTATTTTCCTGTCCGCCCTCAGTTGTAATATGGAGTTCATCCTGGCGCGTTGCGCGCGGTGAGGCGCGGGTAAGGGGTTTTTCTTTCGTTTGCAGAGCCGCTTCTTGGCGGTCTCCTGCGCGGGGGGAATCGCGGCTTCGGACTCCAGCCGAAAAGCATGGTGGGGGTGCGGATGAACATCTTCGAGCTTCATGGCCAGCTGATCGAAGACTATCGGCGTTATGTGGAAAGCTTCATCTGCATTCGGGATGACCGCATTCGCAGCACAGTCGAGGAGGAGATTGAAAGCGGCCTCCTCTGGCCAAAGCCGCTTGTGCAGCTTAATCCCTCGTTTGAACCGGGCGGGAGCATCGATGATTTGGTGGCTCAGGGGCTACTCCACCCGGAATGTGCCCGAATATTCCGGCTGAAGAAAGATCAAGACCCCCAGGGTATTGGCGAACCTCTCCGCCTGCACTATCACCAGACCGAAGCCATCAAGGCGGCGGCCACCGGCGACAACTACGTTCTCACGACGGGCACGGGTTCAGGTAAGAGCCTGGCCTACATCATCCCCATTGTGGACTATGTGCTTCGCCACGTAGCGCCAGCGGCTGGGCCGAGCGGGGCGGGTTCGATGAGCGCAGCTTTTGGCGCTTCTGCCGGCGCAGGCGCGGCGCCCAAAAAAGGCATCGTGGCCATCGTGGTCTATCCCATGAACGCTTTGGCCAACAGCCAGTACGGGGAGCTTCAGAAGTTTCTGTGTGCGGGGTATCCGGACGGCAAAGGACCGGTAACGTTTGCTCGCTACACGGGTCAAGAAACAGACGAGGAGCGCAACCGCATCATCGCTGATCCTCCCCACATTCTTCTTACCAACTATGTGATGCTAGAGCTTATTCTGACCCGCCCACGAGAGCATAAGCTGGTTGAGGCCGCGCAGAACCTGCGCTTTCTCGTGCTGGATGAGCTCCATACCTACCGCGGCCGCCAGGGTGCCGATGTAGCTTTCCTTGTGCGCCGGGTCCGCAACCGTCTGGGCGGTAACACGATGCAGGTTATTGGTACCTCAGCGACTCTCGCGAGCCCTGGGGGCTGGGAGGAACAAAGACGTGGGGTCGCCAGGGTGGCCTCGCAAATTTTTGGCGCGGAGGTCAAGCCGGAACGCGTCATCGGGGAGACTCTGCGGAGAGTAACGCCGGCGACCGATTTGACCGATCCGGCGTTTCTGGCCCGCCTGCGGGCCCGTCTGGAAGATCCGGAATTCCGCATGCCACGAGATTTCGCTTCTTTTGTGCAGGATCCAGTGGCAATTTTCGTCGAAAGCACTTTGGGCCTGGAGGTAGAAAGTGAGTCTGGCCGTCTAGTGAGAGCGACGCCCAAGACCATAGATGGGCAAGGCGGAGCTGCTGCAGAGCTGAGTAGGTTGACGGGCGTGCCCGAAGAGATCTGTGCCGAGCGTATTGCCGACGTTCTCTTGCAGGCTGTCGAGTGCGAAAAGGATCCAGTAAGTGGCTTTCCACCATTTGCTTTCCGCCTGCACCAATTCATAGGCAAAGGTGACACGGTTTACGCGTCGCTTGAAGCTCCCGAGACGAGGACAATTACGGTCCACGGACAGCAGTATGTCCCCAGGAGCAGGGATAAGGTTCTGCTCCCGCTGGCCTTTTGTCGAGAATGTGGACGGGAGTACTACGTAGTCTCCATAACCACCGACGACGGAGGGCAGCGCCGGGTGGTTGCTCGAGACTTCTCGCAGCCGGTGCCTAAGGAGACACTCGGCAAAGAGTTGAGCGGCCCTGGATACCTGTACGTGAGCAGTTCTGCTCCTTGGCCGGATAGTCTGGAGGAAGTCCTGGAGCGTCTGCCCGATGACTGGGTGGACGAGGTTGACGGGCAGCGGACCATCTCAAACAACAAAGCCAAGCGCCTGCCCAGACTCCTTAAGGTGAGACCGGATGGAACGATAGTTGAGGCCCACGCGGAAGATGGAGCCCTAGCGTGTCACTTCATACCCGCTCCCTTTGGTTTCTGTCTTGCCTGCGGGGTGTCATACGGCACACGGCGCCAGGCCGAGTTCGCCAAGTTGGGCCAACTCGGTTCCGGAGGCCGAAGCACCGCCACCACCGTTTTGGGCGTGTCGGCCATTCTGGGCCTAAGAGGCGACGAAAGCATTCCCCAGCATGCTCGCAAGCTTCTCAGCTTCACCGACAACCGCCAGGACGCGTCACTGCAGGCTGGGCACTTCAATGATTTTGTGGAAATCGGGCTTCTTCGCTCGGCGCTCTACCGGGCTGTCGCTTCTGCAGGTGAGCGGGGGCTGAGGCATGACGAGCTTACTCAGGCTGTATTCGCAGCTCTCGACTTACCCCTTGCTGAATACGCAGCTGATCCGGAGGTTAAGTTCCATGCGCTCACCGAAACGCAGACGGCTTTTCGGAATGTCCTCGGCTATCGCCTTTACCGGGATCTTGAACGCGGTTGGCGGATCACGTTGCCTAACCTGGAGCAGTGCGGGCTTCTGGAGATCGAATATGAGTCTCTGCCAGAACTTGCGGCTGCGGAAGACATGTGGGCGGGTACTCATCCTGCACTGGTCAATGCAACACCTGAGCTGCGTGCAGAGGTGAGTCGCCAACTGCTGGACTGGATGCGGCGGGGGCTTGCCATTCATGTTGACTATCTGAAGCCCGAATTCCACGAGAAGCTTCGTCAGCAAAGCAGCCAGCGGCTCCGACCCCCTTGGGCCTTGGACGAGAATGAAAATCTGATGGAGGCCAGAGTTGTGCTGCCTCGGTCCAGACAGCCGAAGGACTACGGCGGGTATCTCTACCTATCTGGACGGACGGCGTTTGCCCGATACCTGCGACGCGTGCTGGGAGGGACGGCGAGGTCAGGGACCGAGAGTGCGCTCAGGGTGGCTGACTGTCAACAGATCATACGGGATCTCCTCGAGGTCTTGCGGAAGGCGGGGTTGGTTCAGCGAGTTCTTGAGCCGCAGAACGAGACAGAGGTTCCCGGGTATCAGCTGGTGGCGGCCGGTATGGTTTGGAAGGCAGGTGACGGCACCCGCGCCCGTCTCGACCCCATGCGGGTGCCCAGTGCTCCCGAAGGGGGAGGCCGAGTCAACGAGTTCTTTGTCGACTTCTACCGCAACTGGGCGCCAAGTTGCTTAGGTCTGGAGGCTCGGGAACATACCGCCCAGGTCTCCTACGAGGACAGGCAAGACCGTGAGGCACGTTTTCGCGAAGGGCGGCTTCCTATTCTGTTCTGCTCCCCCACCATGGAGCTAGGCGTAGATATTGCAGAACTAAACGTAGTTAACATGCGCAACGTGCCTCCGACTCCGGCCAACTACGCGCAGCGGAGTGGGCGAGCCGGCCGGAGTGGTCAACCAGCCCTGGTCTACGCCTATTGCTCCAACGGAAGCCCCCACGATCGCTACTTCTTCATGCGGCCGGAGCAGATGGTGGCAGGAAAGGTGGCTCTCCCTCGACTCGATCTCGGGAACGAGGACCTCGTGCGAGCTCACGTCCACGCCGTGTGGCTGGCCGAAACCGGCCTTGATCTAGGGAAGTCACTGGCTGATGTTCTCGATCTGTCTGGAGACGAGCCCTCGCTAACTTTGCAGTCTCAAGTGCAGGAGGCTATTAGTTCGAAGAAGGCGAGGGAAAGAGCTCGGGCCAGGGCCAAAGAGATCCTTGCGGGTGACGCTGCGGAATTAGAAAGAGCTGGTTGGTGGAGCGAGCATTGGCTAGACGAGGTCCTTGATCAGGTGGCCTTGCGCTTTGATGAGGCCTGCAATCGCTGGCGGGATCTGTACCGCTCTGCACACGAACAGGCAAGAGCACAGAGCAAGATCATTCTGGATGCGACGCGCACCAAACCAGAGAAAGATCAGGCCGAGAGACTCCGGCGCGAGGCAGAGCAGCAGTTGGCGCTTCTCACGCAAGTGGACAGCCTTCTTCAGTCTGACTTCTACAGCTATCGTTACTTTGCGAGCGAAGGCTTCTTGCCCGGCTACAGCTTTCCACGCCTACCCCTCTCTGCCTACATTCCAGGCCGCCGGACCAAGGGGAGCGCGGGACAGGACGAATTCGTCCAGCGGCCGCGGTTTCTTGCCATCTCTGAGTTCGGGCCACGGGCCATCCTGTACCACGAAGGTTCCAAGTACGTGATTAACAAGGTCATCTTACCGGTGACCGACAAGCAGGAGCTTCTTACTCGTGCAGCAAAGATTTGCGAGCAGTGCGGATATCTGCATCCCTTGGGTCCCGACGCCAACCCCGATCTGTGCGAAAGCTGCGGAGCTCCTCTCGGCAATCCTCGCACGCAGCTCTTTCGACTTCATAACGTGTCCACGAAGCGCCGCGAACGCATCAACGCCGACGAAGAAGAGCGCATGCGATGGGGCTACGATTTGCTGACTGGGGTTCGCTTTAGCGTGGACGGGCACGGTACCGGGTGTTGGTCGGGCGAAATAAGGACAGCTGCTGACGTTGTCGTGGGAAGGCTCGCCTATGGGCATACAGCCACCCTGTGGCGAATCAACCTGGGTTGGGCGCATCGCAAGAACAAGTGGCAAGAGGGATTCGTCCTCGACATAGAACGGGGCTACTGGCAAAGGAATGAGGACTCCGCTGAGGATGAAAACGACCAGGATCCCATGTCAACGCGCGTAGCCCGCGTCATACCTTATGTGGAGGATCGACGGAACTGCTTGCTTCTTGATCTGGAACAGGTGCCGGAGCCGCCAGTTCTCTTTTCTCTGCAGGCTGCCCTCAAGCGGGCGATTCAAGCCGTCTACCAACTCGAGGATGAGGAGTTGGCTGTGGAGGCGCTGCCTCACGACGCTAGTCCCCGGCGCATACTTTTCTACGAGGCGGCGGAAGGCGGAGCGGGAGTCTTGCGCAATCTGCTGGAAGAGCCCCGGGCTCTTGCTGGCGTGGCCGCGGAAGCGCTTCGCATCTGCCACTTTGACCCAGAAACCGGTGAGGACTTGCGGCGCGGCCCGCGTGCCCGTGAGGACTGCGAAGCCGCTTGTTACGACTGTCTCCTTAGCTACTACAACCAGCGCCACCATCCTCTGTTGGATCGCCAGGCGGCTAAGGAGCTTCTGATGATTCTCAAGGGCTCTTGGGTGGATGCGGCGCCTTTTGGCAAGACAAGAGCCGTGCATCTGCAGGAGCTCATGCGGCTTTGCGACTCGGATCTCGAACGGGAGTGGCTGCGTCTGCTGGAGGAGGAAAATCTCCGGCTGCCTTCCCGGGCGCAAGTGCTGATCGAGAGCTGCGCAACTAGGCCGGATTTCTTGTACGACGAGCAACTTGCTGCCATTTACGTTGACGGGCCGCCGCACGAGTTCCCCCAGCGCCAGGTGCGGGACCGTGAGCAGACGGAGGCCATGATGAGTATGGGCTACACCGTCATCCGCTTTGGCTACCGGGACGACTGGCGCAAGATCATCTCGCGCTATCCCTCGGTGTTTGGTAAGGGAAAGGCTGGATAAATGGGTGTGACCGCACTTGTAGGCAAGGAGACGAGTGGCGACCCAGTCTACCCTGTAGGGTCCCTGGTCAGAGTCCGGGGACGTGAGTGGGTCGTCCTGCCTGGCTCAGATGCCAGGCTACTCCGACTACAGCCTTTGGGTGGTACCGAAGACGAGATAGCGGCGGTGTTTCCGCACCTGGAAGCTGTTGAGCCGGCGCGCTTTCCGCTACCCGATCCCGAAGATTTGCGGCACATCGGTGACCATCGGTCGTGCCGGCTCTTGCGTGACGCTGTCCGGCTAGGCTTTCGCTCGAGCGCCGGACCCTTCCGCTGCTTTGGCCGCATCGCGGTTGAGCCGCGTCCATATCAGCTTGTCCCCCTTCTTATGGGACTAAAGCTTCAGCCTGTCCGCTTGCTCATTGCTGATGACGTGGGTATTGGAAAAACCATAGAGGCGTGTCTCTTGGCGCGGGAGCTACTGGATCGTGGGGAAGCAGAGCGACTTGCGGTCCTATGCCCTCCCCCACTTGCTGAGCAATGGCAGGCGGAGTTGCGAGACAAGTTTCATATCGAGGCGGAACTGGTCCTTAGCAGCACCGCAGCTCGGCTTGAGCGTGACTGCGCTCCTGGACAGTCGCTCTTTGACTATTACCCCTATGTGGTGGTCTCCATGGACTTTATCAAGTCAGATCGGCGCCGAAACGAGTTCGTGCGTTCGTGCCCGGAGCTTGTGATTGTTGATGAGGCACACACGTGTAGCTGGGGTGGGGTGGGCCGTGGGGCTAGGCACCAGCGCTACCAGCTCGTGTCAGAGCTGGCTAAGGACCGAGACCGACATCTGATTTTGGTGACCGCTACCCCCCACAGCGGCAACGAGGCGGCTTTCCGGTCCTTGCTGGCCTTTCTCGATCCTCAGTTTGCTTATCTCCCTGAGGATCTGGTGGGTGCGGCCCGGGAGGCTGAACGCCGGCGCCTCGCGCGGCACTTCGTGCAGCGGAGGCGGGGCGACATCAAGGGTTACCTTGGCAAGGAAACCATCTTCCCCGAGCGGGAAGAAAGGGAAGTCTCCTACCGCCTTGACCCCGACTACAAGAAACTCTTCCAGCGCGCTCTAGCCTACGCCCGCGAGACAGTGGTCGACGAGACCGGCAACCGGCACCGGCAGCGGGTGCGCTGGTGGTCTGCGCTAGCCCTGCTGCGCTCACTAGCTTCTAGCCCGGCTGCGGCTGCAGATACTTTGCGGAGTCGCTCCTCGGCTGCGGATACCGAGACAGCTGAGCAGGCTGATGAGCTTGGGCGGCGCCACATCTTTGACCTGATGGATGCAGAGTCTGCCGAGGGTGCCGATGTTGTGCTGGGGGCAGGTGACGACGCGGCTGCTCCGGACGCCGAGGCCGAGGCCGCGCTTGCTCCGACTTCATCGCGGCGCAGGTTGCTAGAGATGGCGCGAGAGGCGGAGAAGCTTGCAGGCAGGAAGGACGAGAAGCTTCGGCAAGGCAAAGAGATTGTCAGAGAGCTTCTTGCCGAGGGCTACCGGCCCATTGTCTTTTGCCGGTTCATTCCCACTGCCGAGTATGTGGCAGCTGAGCTCAGGCGGAGTCTGGGCGATGATGTTGAGGTGGGTTGCGTAACCGGGGCGCTCACTGCTGGAGATAGGGAAGCAAGGGTACAAGCTCTTGCTGAACATGAGAAGAGGGTGCTCGTCTGCACCGACTGCCTTTCTGAGGGCATCAACCTGCAAGAGCACTTTGATGCTGTGGTTCATTACGATCTCTCCTGGAACCCCACCCGCCACGAGCAGCGCGAAGGTCGAGTGGACCGCTTTGGGCAGTCGCGGCCAAAAGTCAAGGTCGTCACTCTTTATGGGATCGACAACCAGATCGACGGCATAGTGCTGGATGTGCTCATACGCAAGCACAAGACCATTCGCAACACTCTGGGGATCTCTGTGCCGGTGCCGCTTGACACCGAGCAGGTGGTGGAGGCGATCTTTGAGGGCCTGCTCTTGCGGGAGTCGGGCGGCCGGCCTAGGCCAGAGCAGCTCCAGTTGTTCGAGGACCTGTTCAAGCCTGAACTGATAGCGAAGGAGAAAGCTCAGCTTCACAGAGAGTGGGACGACATCGCTGAGCGTGAGAAACGCTCCCGAAGCATCTTTGCGCAAACGGCCATCAAGGTAGATGAAGTGGCTCGCGAACTAGAAGAGGCTCGAGCGGCAGTGGGCGCGGCTACAGATGTGCAGCGTTTCGTGCGAGAAGCGCTCGAGGCCCACGGGGCGGCAGTCTGTTGCTCAGATGGGTGGCTGCGTGCTGACCTAAGGGAAGTGCCCCGACCCCTTAGGGAGGCCATGGGTCTGTTTGAACGCACGGAGCTTGCAGCTTGTTTTGATCTTCCGGCTCAGGAAGGGCAAGTCTACCTGTGCCGCACTCATCCCGTGGTGGAGGGCCTTGCCTCCTACATCACGGAGTCTTCGCTTGACTCAGAGTCGGCTGGAGTGGCTCGCCGTTTTGGGGTTGTCCGCACGCGGGCTGTGAAAGAGTGGACCACGTTGCTTCTGGTGCGCTTCCGCTATGACCTCCAAGAAAACAAGCGCGGGGCGCGGTCGCCAGCTGGCAGAAGACTGCCAGGTACTGGCCTTCTCTGGTTCCGTGCGGAGTCCCAACTGGCTGGACGAGAAAGCAGCGGAAGCGCTTCTTGCCGCAGAACCAGATCAGAACATCAGCCCGGATCTGGCGCGGGACCACTTAATAAGGGTGGTGAGCGAGCTTGCACTCCTCGAGTCGCACCTGAACGAAGCCGCATACAAGCGCGCCGCCGCCTTGGCAGAAGCCCACCGCCGGGTGAGAGAGGCGGCGCGCCTGGGTGAACAGGTGGTTGAGGTGGAACCGCAGCTTCCGCCTGACATCTTGGGTGTCTACATATACCTTCCCATACCTCCCGACTTCAGGACCGACTCCAGGATAGCGGGGAGGGGTGCGGGCAATGCGTAGGCGAGACCCATTCATCACGGTAAGGACAGAAGGCTCCATTCTCCCACCTGATCTCCTCGGGCGCATCGCTCAAGGGGACACCGGCCTAGGCGGGCTCTCACCCGAGGACTACCATCTTTCCGGGGAGCGGCTAAACGAGGCTATCAGCCGCGCCTGGAATACTCTGCGGGGAGCCTGGACAGCTTTCAAAGAGGCGCGCGATAAGCTCGTTCCTGGCGAGCCCGGCATCGGCGTCACACGTGAACGCTGGTTACTTCCTCTCTTCCGCGAGCTTGATTATGGCCGGTTAGAGCCAGCGCGCGCCCTTAGTGTGGATGGTAAGTCCTACCCCATCAGCCATATCTGGCAACGAGTGCCCATCCATCTCGTGGGCGTAGGTGTGGACCTGGACACCCGCACCACGGGAGTGGCCGGCGCTGCGCGGGTGACTCCACATGGTCTGGTACAAGAGTTTCTTAATCGCTCAGACGATCATCTCTGGGGGTTCGTCTCAAATGGACTGCGGCTCCGCGTTCTAAGAGACAACCGGAGCCTTACTCGGCCCGCCTATCTGGAATTCGATCTCGAGGCCATCATGGAGGACGAGGTCTATTCAGACTTTGTTCTTCTCTGGCTGGTTTGCCACCAGTCGCGGGTAGAGGCCGAGCGGCCCGAGGAATGCTGGCTTGAACGGTGGTCGCGGACAGCACAAGAACAGGGTACCCGCGCTCTGGACAAGCTGCGGGACGGAGTGCAAGAAGCCATTCGCGTGTTGGGCCAAGGTTTCCTAGCTCACCCGGCCAACCAGCGTCTGCGGGAGGACCTACGCGATGGCGTCCTAAACAAGCAAGACTTCTACCGCGAACTGCTTCGATTGGTTTACCGTCTTATCTTTCTGTTCGCGGCAGAAGACCGGGGATTGCTGTTTGCCCCCGGCGCTGACTCCCTGGCCAAGGAAACCTACCTTACCTACTTCTCCACCGCGAGACTACGCAAACTTGCAGAAAAGCGCCGCGGCGGTCGCCACTCTGATCTATACCAAGCGTTTTGTCTCGTCGTCGAACGCCTGGGTTCAGATGAGGGCTGCCCCGAGCTTGGTCTACCTCCACTGGGCGGCTATCTCTTCTCGCAAGAAGCGACACCTCACCTAAATGCGGGTCTCGGCAAAGGCAACAACAGCAACGGGGCCCACCTGGCTAACGCGGACTTTCTTGCTGCGGTGCGGGCTCTTGCCTTTACTACTGAGGGTGGTAGCCGCCGGCCGGTGGACTACCGCAACCTGGGAAGTGAGGAGCTAGGCAGTGTCTATGAATCACTGCTTGAACTTCACCCAGACATCAACATTGATTCAGCCCGGTTTGAGCTGCGGGTGTCGGCAGGCAGCGAGCGCAAGAGCACCGGCAGCTATTACACGCCTTCGAGCTTGATTCAGTGCCTGCTTGATTCTGCACTTGAGCCGGTCATCGCGGAGGCAATGCGCCAGCCTAATCCTGAGGAGGCGCTTCTTAATCTTAAGATCTGCGACCCCGCCTGCGGTAGTGGCCACTTCTTGGTTGCCGCTGCCCATCGTCTGGCCAAGCGGCTGGCTGCTCTTCGCACAGGTGACGAGGAGCCTTCCCCCGAGGCTCTAAGGCAAGCTCTCCGCGACGTCATCGGCCGCTGCCTGTACGGGGTGGACGTCAATCCCATGGCGGTGGAGCTGTGCAAAGTGAGCCTGTGGATGGAGGCGCTTGAACCCGGCAAACCGCTTTCTTTTCTTGAACACCGCATCCTCTGCGGAAACAGCCTGCTGGGAACCACACCGGCGCTGCTGGCGGATGGCATCCCGGATGAGGCCTTCAAGCCCCTCGAGGGTGACGACAAGGAGTACGTCTCGGCTCTGCGCAGGCGGAACAAACAGGAGCGCGCGGGGCAGACCACGCTCCTGGTCGGGGACCTGCCGGCGGTCACCTACCGCACCTTGGCCGACGCGGCGGCGGAGCTGGCCCGGGCGCCTGACGATTCCGTTGCCGCGCTGCACGAGAAGGAGGCCTGGTACGAGCTGCTGAGTAAATCTTCGGAACTGGCTCATGCTCGTCTAGTGGCCGATGCCTGGTGTGCCGCCTTCGTGTGGAAGAAGCGCAAGGACGCGCCGCCGCCCGTGACCCACGACCTCTTCCTGCGTCTGACCCAGGACCCGAACGCGGCGCCCGCTGAGGTGCGGGCCGAGATCGCGCGCTTGGCGGAGCAGTACCGCTTCTTCCATTGGCATCTCGCCTTCCCGGACGTGTTCCGGTTACCGGCGCCGGGAGCGGAGCCCGAGAATCCGCAGGCGGGCTGGGACGGAGGCTTCGACGTGGTGCTGGGGAACCCGCCGTGGGAGCATACCGAGCTGAAGGAGAAGGAGTTCTTCGCCACCGTACGGCCGGACATCACGGAGGCACAAACCGGTGCGGCCCGGAAGCGGATGATTGGAGCACTGGCCCGCGAAGACCCGGCGCTCCACGAAGCGTTTCTGGAGACCAAGCGCCAACACGACGGCGTGAGCCACCTGATTGCACACTCGGGGCGGTACCCCCTGTGCGGGCGTGGTCGGATCAACACCTACGCCGTCTTCGCCGAGACCAAGCGCCTGCTTGCGGGTCCTGCGGGGCGAGTGGGCACCATCATACCCTCGGGCATCGCCACCGACGACACGACTAAGTTCTTTTTCCAGGATCTGATGGAAACGGGGTCGCTGGTCAGCCTTTATCACTTCGACAACCGAGCGAAGCTTTTCCCAGCTGTCGGTAGCATGATCACGTTTTGCCTGCTGACACTGGCCGGGGTGGGGCGGGAGGCGAAGTCAGCGGGGCGCCGGGCGGCGGAGCTCGCGGAGCGGGGCGAGGCGGAGTTCGCCTTCTTCACCCACCAAGTGGAGGACCTGCGCGACCCGGAGCGGCGCTTCACCCTCTCAGCGGCCGATCTCGCGCTTCTCAACCCCAACACCCGCACCTGCCCGGTTTTTCGCACCCGTCGCGACGCTGAGATCACCAAGGCCGTGTACCGGCGGGTGCCGGTGCTCATCAAGGAAGGTCCACCGGAAGAGAACCCCTGGGGCATCTCGTTTCGGCAAGGGCTGTTCAACATGACAAGCGACTCGCACCTCTTCCGCACCCGCGAGGAGCTAGAGCGCGAGGGATGGCGGCTGGAGGGGAACGTGTTTGTGCGGGAGGTTCTGGCTGCGGAGGCCGAGGTTGGCGACGCAGCGGAGCGCGCGGCCGGTGGCGCGGCTGGCTACGTTGGCAGGGGAGCAGCAGGCGGCCTGGCACGGAAGGCAGGGCGCGCGGAGCGCTACCTACCCCTCTATGAGGCGAAGATGATCCACCACTTCGACCACCGCTGGGCCACCTATGAGCACCGTGGCACTTCCCTCGACACCCGCGACATGACCGCCGCCGAAAAAGCCGACCCACATGCAGTGGCTCTACCCCGCTACTGGGTGCCGGAGGCCGAGGTGAACGCTCGCCTGGCGGGGCGCTGGGACCGGCAGTGGCTGCTGGGGTGGAGGGATATCTGCCGCAGCACCGACGAGCGCACGGTGATCGCGAGCGTGGTGCCGAGGGTGGGGGTGGGGAATAAGATACCGCTGATGTTGCTGGGCAATGCCGACGCCCAGTTTGGGGGCTGCCTAGTCGGGGACCTTTGCTCGTTTGCGCACGACTACGTTAGTCGGCAGAAAATCGCTGGAACTACGCTAAACTTCTTCATCTTCGAACAGCTCCCCGTTCTTCCTCCCTCGACCTACTTGCAGCCTGCCCCCTGGTCACCGACCGAAACAGTCGCCGAGTGGATGCTCCCCCGCGTTCTGGAGCTGGTCTACACCTCCTGGGAGCTGCAGCCCTTCGCCCGTGACTGCGGCTACGACGGGCCGCCCTTCGTCTGGGATGAGGAGCGGCGCTTCCAACTGCGCTGCGAGCTTGATGCGGCCTTCTTCCATCTGTACGGCATCAGCCGCGAGGACGTGGATTACATCATGGAAACCTTCCCCATCGTGAAGCGGAAGGACGAGGCGAGGTGGGGGGAGTATAGGACGAAGAGAGTGGTGCTGGAGAGGTACGACGAGATGGCCATAGCTGTTGGCCGTTGAGTGGTCTGGGTGGTGGAGCGATGGAGCAAGACGGAGTCAACGAAGCGTTTGACATTCTCTTAGAGGAGATTGAGGCGGTCGCCACCGACTTGAACGAGGTGGGAGCCGAGGCCTTCAAGGCAGGCGACTACGACCGGGCTCGGGCGACTATCGAAGAAGCGGCCCGGCTGAGCGAGTTCCGGGAGAAGGTTAGACAGCTTCAGAAAGTGTGGAAGAGCTTCGGCGAGGTGCAACGCAAGCGATCTTCTGCACGGGCTCACAGGAAGTCTCCTGCGGCAAGAGTAGCTCGCGGCCTTCGTACTCCTGAAGAAGCCTTTCGCCGACCCGTGCTCGAGTCTCTCGTAGAGCTGGGCGGCTGCGCTCGGAGTGCCGATGTGCTTGACCTTGTATACCGCAAGGTGCAAGGAGTTCTGAACGAGTACGACTGCCAGCCTCTTCCTTCCGAACCAAACTGTCCGCGCTGGCGCAACACGGCTCAGTGGTGTCGCTACACGCTTGTGCGCGAGGGCCTGATGAAAGCCGACTCTCCGCACGGTATCTGGGAGATCACAGAGGAGGGGCGGAGGGAGGTGGAACAAACCTGAGGGCGAGGCCAAGGCACCGAACAGCAGCTCGATTGGATTTGTTCGTGCAGCATGACGAATTTGACGCGGCACAACAACACGCAGTGAAGGAAGGAAACCGGGTCGAGAACAGAAGGATCCTCAGTGGGAAACGGCAACCGCGAGATACTTTACAGAGCTCTCGATACGCTAGTGGAGGGCTTGCGCCCCTTCGTGGAAGCGCGAATGAGGAAAGCATTCGGCAACGCGTGGGAAGGAGAGGTAGAAGGCAGTACAAGTGATGCACTGGTGTTGCTCCAAACCATAAGCTACAAATGGAACGAGGCCTTCCAGGACAGCATGAGCGAGGACGCTCGGAACCTGGCTTTTGAGTTGCAGGAAGTTCGTCATCGGGTTATGGCATTTGAAGACTTTACAGATCCGGACACGTGGCGCGCCCTAGATTCCATGGAAAAGTTGCTTGGGTTGGCTGGCGCTACGCAGGAAGTTATGAGAATCCGCGAGTTGAAGAATTCCGGTAGATGCACTCAGGGGAAGGAAACCGGGTCGAGGACAGGAGGGTCCCTAGTGGGAAACGGCAACCGCGAGATAGTTTACAGAGCTTTCGATCCGCTAGTAGAGGGCTTGCGCCCTTTCGTGGAAGCGCGAATGAGGAAAGCATTCGGCAAAGCGTGGGAAGCAGAGGTGAAAGGCAGCATACGTGACCCTGAGGTGTTGCTCGAAACCATAAGCTACAAATGGAATGAAGCCTTCCAGGACACTATGAGCAAGGACGCTCGGAATCTGGCTTTTGAGCTGCAAGAGGTTCGTCATCGGTGCATGCATTTTAACGTCTTTACAGATGAGGACACTTGGCGCGCTTTGGACTCCATGGAAAGGTTGCTCAAGTTCGCTGGTGCCACCCAGCAAGCGACCGCTGTCCATGAGCTGAAGAATTCCCTCGGGCTATTTCCAGGGGGTGGGTGGTCCCCAGGTCTTGTCGAAGAAGATTACTCATGGCAGGCAACGTCTCGCTACTCAGCTAGGATAAGCCGACAGGATCCCGGTTGCATCATTTTCCTTATCGACCAGTCTGGTTCCATGGAAGAGCCAATGGGGGGAAGTGACTATCCGAAATGTGTTCAGGTTGCCCGCCTTATAAACGACCTCCTGCGCGAGATTGGCCTGCGGTGCAAGAAGGAGGACGGTGTCAGAGATTACTTCCATGTGGGCGTGATCGGGTATTCGGGCTCGTCAGCCAGCTCCGCTTTGCAGTTCCTAGACAGGACTGAGTTGTTAGACGGGAGTGAGTTGTTAGCTGAGTTAATTCTGCCCATAAGTCGCATTGCGGATAATCCTGTGCGCGTGGAGGAACTGTCCGAGCTCGCAAGTGATGGTCGCGGCGGTCACTTTGTCCAGAAGGTGATCCGCCCTGTATGGTTAGAACCCAAAGCCGAAGGACGCACACCAATGTGCGAAGCGCTGCGGCTGGCCTATAGAGCCGTGTCACAATGGATAAAGCTTCATCGCAACTCATTTCCGCCGATTGTTATCAACATCACCGACGGTACTTCGACAGACGGTGACCCTCAAGAGATCGCTAACGATCTACGGTCGTTGCGGACCTCTGACGGAGCGGCATTGCTTTTTAATATCCACATTTCCCGAAGTGTTGCCCACCGACCAATCTTGTTCCCGTCATCGGACGAGCACCTTCCTGGACCTCCTGCCAAGAAATTGTTTGCAATGTCCAGCATCCTTCCTGAGAGCATGAGGCGGGCAGCAAGCCAGCTTGGCTATTCAGTGGACGAACGCTCACGGGGCTTTGCCTTCAACGGGGATCTGACGGCAGTGATTCATTTTTTGGACATTGGAACTCAGGCTACCAGACTGGTGTGACATGGGACTCTCACGTTTTGCCCCCGAGGTCCGGGGCCCCTTTCAAGTGCCGAAGTCAGGAGCTCTTGTTGAGGAGATCGAGGACGCTGCCGGTTTTGTCGTTCACCCATGGCTACGCCAGCTGAGCGCCGCAATGTCGGATGGCGCAAGCTCGAGCTTCCTGAGTAGTGCCTGGTCGAGTGCACTCGTGGAAGGGTTCCGTGCTCAACGATGGGTCTGGCTATTGCCGCGGCTCCTGCGCCCAGGCCTAGAGAAGTTGCTGCTCAAGCGGGCGAGGGAATCCTTCTCCAGGAAACAGGCGGCCTATGTTCAACGTCGTCTGGAGGAGGGAGGGGCCCTTAAGTGGTACGAGGAGGAGGGACTTGCTGAGGGCGCACACGCGACTTTTCTGGGGGTTGTGTTCTTTCAACGCCTGGGCAATCGCGGGGGCACGTATGTGGCGTTTGCCACTGGTGACACTTGCATGTTTAGAGTGACAGGCAACCGACTTGCCTTGAGTTTCCCGCTATCGTCGGCAAGTCAATTCTCGAGATACCCTAGTCTCTTGGCGAGCTGCCCCAAGAATGGTGCGGGACTAGCTGGACCGGCAATAGAAACCCTCACCGCTCGCTGGGAGAAGGACGACCTCTTCATCCTTGTGACGGACGCACTTGCGCAGTGGTTTCTTGCGGCTGTTGAGAAAGGCCGCACCCCGTGGGACCAAATCTGCAACGTTGGATGCCAAGCGGACTTTGAGGGCTTTGTCGCGCAGTTAAGAGCCGAGGAAGCTCTTGCCGATGACGATGCTTCTCTGATCTACATCAAGCTGTGATATGGCTGAGGACGTTTCGACTTCACAACGTGTGCCAAGAATAGCCGAATACTGCCAGGCACTTGTAAATGCGAAGTACACGTTAAGCGATCCTGAGCTGAGCGGCGGCGAAGTAATACTTGACAAGAAAGGTGAGCCCTTTGTCACTTCCGGCAACTTCGCCTGCGTGTTCAAAGTTAAGAACGCAGCTGGGAAAGCCTATGCGGTGAGATGCTTTCATCGCGCAGTGTATGACCGCGCAGATAGGTATAGGCAAATACAACCTTACCTCGCCCAGCTGGGTGACGCTGACTGGAAAGTGGACTTCCGCTACCTGGATGAAGGCATACTTGTCAATGGGGCCTGGTATCCGATTCTCAAGATGGATTGGGTTGAAGGTGAGGAGTTGGATCGCTACATCGCCTCCCACCTGGAAGACCATACCGCGATTGAGGATTTGTTTGCTGAATTTCTACATGTTCTGGGCAGTCTCCGAGACGCCCGCATTGCCCACGGAGATCTGCACCACAGCAATGTTATGGTGACCAAAGGGGGAAGAATCAAGCTCGTCGACTATGATGGGATGTTTGTTCCCACCTTGGAAGGTCGTCTGGCATCAGAGGTTGGGCATCCCAACTATCAGCACCCGCGTAGGACGGTGCGCCATTTTGATGATTCGATCGACTCCTTTTCGGCACTGGTTATCCTGGCGTCTCTCGCAGCAATTGCTTCTAGGCCGAAACTCTGGACGGAGTATCACAGTGACGGTGATTGCCTCATTATGGGTCAACGCGATTTCCTTTCGCCGTCAAGCTCGAGAGTCTTTCGCGAGCTTCAGGCTCTCGGTGACCTGCGAGTCCAGCTTCTTGTCGGTGGGCTTTTAAGCGCACTCGCGACGCCAGATCCTCAAGCCTGCAAATCCATTGCTCAGACATTGCTAGCTGGCCTATGGGACAGGCATGGGGCTGTTAGTCAAGGCATTCAGCAGGCTGCACGTACCAAACATGATGCCCGCGGTTTCGACCGCCGTGGCATTCACCGCGACACAGGCACGAAGTACGACCCGCAGGGTTTTGACCGGGAAGGCTACGACGCGCGCGGCTTTGACCGGAATGGCATCCATCGAGAGACTGGAACCAAGTACGATCACGATGGGTTTGATCGCAGAGGCATCCACCGGGAGACCCGGAGAAGGTACGACCCTCTAGGGTTCAACAGTGAGGGCATCCACTGTGACACGGGCACCAAGTACGATCCCCGCGGCTTTGACCGCCGTGGCATTCACCGCGACACAGGGACGAAGTACGACCCGCAGGGTTTTGACCAGCAGGGCTACGACGCGCGCGGCTTTGACCGCAACGGTATCCACCGAGAGTCACACACTAAGTACGATCCCCAGGGTTTTGACCGCAACGGCATTCACGGGAAGGTATCGATGGTTACAAGCCAGCGGATTACCGAGCCTGTTTCTTCTGCCAAAGGTGACTTCGGGCAAAAGGGAGGAGAGTCGAGCTGTTTTGTCGCGACGGTGGTCTTTGGTACTCCATTGGCAGAAGAGGTCCAGGTGCTGAGGTGGTACCGGGATAACAGGCTCCTGAGAACGACACACGGACGGTTGGCGGTCAGGATCTACTACGCCGTGGGGCCGACTTTGGCACGAGCCGTTAACAAGACAGAGACAGGGCAGAAAGCAGTCCGGGCTATCCTGCGAAGTTTCGTCAGGCGAGTGGCGTCTGGTGCTTCTTTAGCGGGAACTGGAAGTGCGCAGGCGCAAGATTACGGCTCCACCCCGGCCGCAAGCGGTGCGAAGGGTCAAGGGTGCTCTGAATTGGAGGTTCCGAGAGCTAAGCGGTGACCCGACGCCTGTGCTGGATTGGACCCGGAGTCAGGAGCCGGCTGCGCAGTGAAACTGCAGCTGTTGCACCGAGAGCCTAGGGCTTGCGCTAATCACTGAATATGACCGCCGCTGGAACCGAACAGAGATCTCGCGATTGCTCCTAAAGCGTTTTGTGTGTGTGACATGTACGCCAAGAACCAATCAGCTAGACCCCACGGAGCTGCACCGAAACGGTTCATCCTCGTGGGTACTCGGTTGTCGACAAGACCCTCGAGCCAGTCACCAACCTGCGCGGAGAGTCTATTTGCCCAAACAGAGAGGATGGACATAGACGGGCGGCTTGGGTATGTTTGGTTTCCGTGGGGTACCTCTGTACGACACCAGTTTTGTTGACGCTAACCTCCAGGAGTGCTTGGGAAAGGCACGCGTTTCATGTTCTCGCTCGCAGGGCAACATAGAATGACCTGTCCTGTCTGCGGTGCTACAGCCCCACCCGAGGGTTTCTATTGCTGGAGGTGCGGCCAGCCTCTCCGCCAAAGGGGCCGGCGCAGCCCCAGGCGATGGACGAAGGGCAAGAGACTGCTTGTGATTGCGCTTAGTGCTGTCCTTCTCGTTGCTGCGCTCGCGGGCGCCGTGCTAGCTGTTAGGAGTTCGGCCGCCGTGACTCAAGAGGAGTACGGACAGCAGCTGCGCGCATGGCTGGATAAGCATGCCTCGACGTTGGACGAAAGCCAGTTTAGATGGCTGACAGATCCTGCAGACTGGAAGAACCTCGATCAATGGGACTTGCAGCTGCTCAGCGAGGATAACCGACGGCTTCACCGTGCCCTGGACGATCTTAAACGCGTGAAGGCACCCAGGGAACTGAAGGCTGCTCACGAGGACCTTGCCGAGGGTTTCGCCGAGCTTGTGAGGGCGTACGATCTCTGCTTAGAGGCTGCCAAGGAGGGGGATCTCAACAAGCTCGCTGCTGGATGGGCCCTGAGAACCAAGTCTTATGAACAAGTCCATACGGCTATCGCAGAGCTCTATAGGCTTGGCAAAGCCCTGGAGCAAGGCCAAGAGGCAACTACGACCACTCAGCGGAGCAGCCCGGCCTCAACTACCACGAGCGCGGCATCTACCATTCCTCCGACTACCACCTCCACAAGCATTTCGGTCACAGGGCTGCCTGCTGTGTCCTTGCGCAGCTTCTCCGGGCCAGTGAAGCACTACCTAAACGAGGAATACGGGTTCGGGTTCGACTACCCTCCCGCGGAGGTTTACGACAACGACGGGTGCGACGTGTTCGAAAAGAATCCCCTGGAGATGGTGCTTGAAGGATGGGCCTTCGGCGTGTACGTGCAGTTTGTTCCCTACAGCCAGCTGCGGTTTCCAGACTACCCAGGTGCCCTGGTTCTTGTCCAGGACCCCAGTATGCCTGGCGGAAACAACTGGGGCACCCGACCCGAGGTGCTTCTTGAGATGATGCGGCTCAACGCCGGAGATGTTTGGGGACTGTATCCTGCGGAAAGGGGATCTGCCTGGCTCGATCCCTCGCTTTCACAGTTTTCTCCAGTTGCAGCAGTCTCAACGCGTGGCACCGAACTGTTCTTGCAGAAGGCGGGCGGAAAGGTTCACGCCTGCGCAATAACACCAACATATCAGTATCTACTGTACGTGGACGAGCACTCCTTCGGGGAGCCGCCGCAAGATTTTGCGGAGGGATTCTTGGCTAGTTTCTACGCGAATGGTGCCCCAGCACGACGGTCCAACGTTGCGACCGACGAACAAACCTACCTTGAGCTGGCAGCCTCACTTACCAGAAAACTCCGCCCCATCCTTGTTAAGCTTTCCACACTCTTCGACGAGGCAGCCCGCTCTTTGGACGAGTTCGACCCCGTCCCGGTTGCTAACTTGAACACAGAGTGGTCGGAAGTTTGTGCCCAGTGGATGCGGGGATGCGGGCTTGCGATTGCCAGTAACTCCTCCTTGCTATGCCTGGATTCGTGTTTGCGAAACACCATCTCGGTTCTGTGGGACTACCGCGGGACCTATCAAGAATTCCTCGGATTGAGAAGCGTTGGGCCTGACGACCAGGAAGTTTATAGCTGTCTTGACGATGTCCGTGCCTTGCTTAATAGCGCTGATCTCTTCATTAAGAACGCGATTTACATTGGTGAAGAGCTTGCCTCTCACCTCGAGTGGCAATGAGGCGCCGGCTGCCCGGAGTTCACCCTCACCCCGAAAGCGCCGTCGACAGGTGGCGGCCGCAGTGCGCCACTATCACCTTGTCTTGGTGTACGGCAAAGTAGATACGCAGGCACTTCTGGGGATCGTGGGAGTCGCCCAGGCGCAGGTGCTGTTCGGCCAGCAATTTAACCTTTTCGTGCACGACCGTTCGCTCAAAACCGTGCTTGCCCTTGGTGATCTCACCTTCATGGGAAGCGTAGCTTAGACCCGGGACTTCGTCCTTGTGGGCCTTAAACCACTCACGCGTACCCACAAACCGATCGCCTGTGAGCATTTTCACTTGCCGCTCTCTTGCGTATCTTCCCAGGAGCTGCAGGGCTTCCCACGCCTTGGCCACGTCGCGGTAGGGTGACGCTGCTGCGCTCTCGAGGGCTTGCTCGTGCACCACAACGCAATCCGAGTATTGCCGAGCGACACACTGGAGAGCCTCGACTAGGCTCGAGGGCGCTGGCGCAGGCTCGGGAATAGGATTGCGTTCGAGCTCACGGATCCGCGCCTCTCTCGTAGCAAGCTCTTGACGTAGGTGCTGGCATTCGGCCTCGAGAGCCGTAACTCGCTCGAGTGCTTCCTGGAGTGCGCGATCTCCCACCTTTCGGACCTCATACTGTTGCCACGCATTAAGAATGGCCCGAACGTGGTTGCGCAGCTCGCGGGGATTGCCGGGGTCCACGCTCATCCACTCAAGTCTTTCCAGCAAGGTCCGCCTAATCTGGTCTGTGTCGACCACGCCCTGGTCGCTACCCTCGCGGCGCAGACGCGCAATCACTGGTCCGGCGATATGCTCTTCCAAAGCCGTGTCGTGAACACCTGCCGCCGCCGCTGCACGTGCGACCGATTGGGCGAGCTTTCTAGCTGAGAATTCTTCTTGCGTTCCGTCCTTCTTTATAACCAAGAATGGTCGGAATTGAGCCGCCATCTGTTGTAAACGCGTGCACGCTTCTTCCAAACTGTGCACTGGTTTCTCGGGCTCCACCAGGCTGTTAAGCACAGGATTGCTGAGATGGTTGGGGTCGATAAGTATGACAGGCTTACCTTGCTGTCTTCCCCTGATGATACTTAGCGTGGTTCCGATGGACTCTTTCCACATATTGGCCACAATGATGTCGCACGACTCCATGCAGCCGATCTCTCGGGAGACTGCAAAATCGTTCGTCCATTCGGCCGGATCCTCAAAGTCAAACTTCCCGTGCAGTTGCCTCTTTAGCTCTGCGCGCCACCACGTTTTCTGTTCCTCGTTACACCCGCTGATGGGACCCGCAAGATAAATACGCAGAGGTTTGTTGGCCATGTCAACCCCCTCACCCGCATGAGTGCCTTCCCAGTCTCGGATCGCTGCGCTGTGCTGCTAGTGTTCTTTTCTCACGAGCTGACTGTGCGCGATACAGGACCTCTTACACGGTAACAGAAGGGTCGGACGGGAAAGGAAGCCTCGCTGGATGGAAAGCGGCCTCTTGGGTCGCTGCCCTTGCTCGTTTGGGAGGCGCGCGAGTTGCGGTTTACCCCAACCTTACGACCCGGCAGCTAATCTACGTGCCGCCATTCAGAGATCAAACAGACGGCAGGCGAGAGAGACCTGAAAGGAGAAGGTATGAATCGAATAAGGCGCGTCGCTTTTCCAGCGCTCGCCGCGCTATTTTGCATGATCGCGCTATTTGCTTTGGGCGGCTGCACCCAGTCCGAAAGCTCGGCAGCCACTTCGACCTCGGCTACTTACTGGCAGACCTGTCGCCGAGGTGAGATCAACGACCCTTATCCCGGCAAATGTCGCGACTATACCGATGCAAATGGCGACCAGATCTGCGACTGGTCTCAAGCTCCAGATAGCAGCAGTCTTGGCGATTATTACACCCTGGGTCCAGATCGCGGCTGTCCCCTGGGACTGTGCGCCATTTGCGGCATTTGCCGCTCTTCATGAGCCCTCGGCGGATTTCCGGAAACCAAGGACGCGCTCCGCTTTGTGGAGGCGGGTGGCTAGACGACCTGGCCGGATCTAGACCCTCAGGTGTCCTTACCAGAATGACAGCTTTCTGATATCCTGTCCTTCATGGAAGGACAGCTTCGGACAGTCATTAGGCAAAAGATCATTGACGCCGAGAAGGCGCCTATTCCCGATTTTACAAGGCGCGATCTTCACGTGCCTGTAATTCCAAACAAGGCTCTCGCGGTTATCGGCATGCGGCGCACAGGCAAGACCACCTTCCTCTGGCAAGTGCTTGCTGACCGCTTGGCGAGCGGGACTCCGCGCGAGGGCGTTCTCTTTTTCAGTTTCGATGACGAGCGTCTGGCTGATCTTACTGCCTCTGATCTTGGCATTCTCCTTGAGGAGTATTACCTGTTGCACCCTGAATGGCGCGATGACAGACGAGCACTGCTCCTTCTCGATGAGATTCAACTTGTGCCGGGATGGGAACGCTTTGCTCGGCGCGTGCTTGACACGGAAAATGTGGATCTGTTCGTTGCGGGCTCCTCGGCGCGGATGCTTTCCCGAGAAGTGGCAAGCAGCATGCGGGGTCGGGCAATGGAAGTAGTCGTGTTTCCTTTCAGCTTCCGCGAATTCTTGCGCCATCGCGGTCGTGAGGTAGAAGACCCTGAGCGAATAGAGAAAGCTCGTCGGTCGGCACTTCGGGCAGATCTGGAGACCTACCTCACCGTCGGCGGTTTTCCAGAAGCTCAAGGAGCCTCCGAGCGGGATCGGGCTGAATTACTTCGCACGTATGTGGATGTGACTGTGCTCAGAGACGTGATCGAACGGTATGAGGTTTCTCACCCCGTGGCTTTGCGCCAGCTCACCAGGCATCTCCTTGGTCATGCAGCGAGGCTTTTCAGCGTCAACCGCTTCTACAACGACCTGAGGTCGCGTGGCGTTCGTGTGGCGAAGGACTCACTCCATGAGTATCTTGCGTATCTGGAGGACGCCTTCCTTGTTTACGGCGTGTGGTTGGCTACTGAATCAGAGCGGCGGCGCATGAGTAATCCGCGCAAGTTTTACCCGGTTGATCCCGGCCTGATTCCCCTCTACGATCGCAGCGGACGCATGCAGCTATCCAAAGCTCTTGAAACTGTTGTGTTAATCGAGCTTCTCCGGCGTGGCGCGAAGGTTGGCTATGTCCGGAATCGCGACGGCTCGGAGGTGGATTTTCTTGCCAGGTGGCCGGGTGGACGCCGGGAGCTCGTTCAAGTGTGTGCTGAAGTCTCGGATGCGGCTACCCTTGAGCGCGAAGTGCGGGCCCTGCTCAACGCCGCGCCCGACTATCCTGGCGCTTTGCTCACGCTTATCACCTTGCTACCTGAGGCTGTGCGGAATGTCCCAGCGCAAATCCGGGTACAAGACGCAAGTGTGTGGCTACTGCGCTCCGCCGAGGCCAGTGGGGAAACCGGCGATACTGCCAGTGGGGAAACCGGCAACACTGGTTGAGTTCCGACAATGACGTCTTACCCATGTCGCGAGGTCTCTGAACGGCTCCGCTGGCGGCCTGGTGGAGCTAAGGGAGACTCGAGCTGGCCCAATAGCTCTCGGACTTGCAGAGTCCGTGCTGTGGAAGGGAGGAGAAGTGAGTTACTGTGACGACAATGGCGGTGACAGCTCTTCTGCGAAGCACGGGGGAGATTCTCAGATTCCGGCAGATGCCTGCTTTGCGTGCGCGTACGGGCTGTGGGTTCAGGTCGACAGTTTTGTAGAAGCGGCGTACTTCCGCCGCACGGAGGTGGAAGACGAGCTGTGGGTCGGTACTACTGAGGTTCTCCTGGTATGCGACTATGATCTCGAAACCCTGTGTGCCGACGACTTTGCGCCGGCCAAGCTGGTCAATGTGAAACACGTTTGCTCTTCGCCCAGGCAGGGGGACCAGTCTACGGCCTGCCTGCGGTTGCTCGGCTCTCACTTACGAGCTCAGGTCGGGTTCGCTTGGCCGGAGTGCTTCCTTGTGGCCGGGATCGTTGACCGACCTTCTTTCGAGAACCTGGTGGCTCAGATCAAGCAGGAAATCGACGAAACGGAGCATCAAGCTCGTCTTCTTGGCGACGCTCCCATCCTAGCAGCCGCACAGGACCTAGGATGTTCCCCGCAGCCTACGGGCAGGAGCTCCACTGGCTGGTACATGAGCTGCCCAGGTCGAAATCACGTCGTTTTTCTCGACGCGAAGAGCAACACCTTCACCTGCCCGTGGTGCAAGCGCAAGGGAGGAGTTGAAGAGTTGAAAGCTTTTGTGCAGGAACGCAGGAGTAGATGGGCAAAGACCACGCCCGATGAGAACTAGACCCGTGCGAAGCGGGCTTGTCCCGTACTACGCGAGCTTTAGCTTCCCCACGTCCCCGCGATTTTCTTCATCACCTCCCAGAGGATCTGCGCTAGCTCCGCCCGCGATGCTGGAGCCCAGGGATTCCAGCTGGGTCCGAAGCCCTGCAGGTGCGCGAGGAGTCCGTTGAACTCAAACATCTGCATGCTGGCCTGGTGGGTGGAGCTGAAATTGCCGAGAGAGCCCTTGTAGCCCACTGGTGGGGCTATAAGCAGACCGGGATACAGGGATTGGACTCCCCGGCAGGCCATAGTCACGGCCTGCGCCCGGGTGATGGACGCAAATGGGGAGAAGGTGGTTGCTGAAGTGCCCGTAGTGATGCCTGCAGCATAGGCTGCACCTACGTATTCATGGGGGTAGAGATCGTCTGGGCGGTCTGGACCCAGGTCGGTGAAGGGCGGGAGCGGCGTGCCCTCTTCCACCAGGAGCCACAAGGCGCCGCATATCATCTTGGCAAACTGGGCGCGTAGCACACTGTTTCCAGGCTTGAAATCCGCTCCGCCCACCGCCTTTGGGTACCCGGCGATGAGTCCGCGTTCAGCCATTCCCTGGATGGCTTCAAAGTACGCGTTCCCGCAAGCGACGTCATCAAACAGGGGAAAAACAGCAGTCCAAACCTCGGTGTTGGGGAAAGAACCAGAAGTCCAACCCAATCTTCCTCGGGAGATTCCCTGGGCAAACGACATAAACCCCACGCCGAAATTAAAAGAGCTTTTGCTAACAATGTCGACTGCATGAACTTCGTCTCCGCTAGCTGGGCGGTAGTCCCAAGCTAGGTATCGTCCGTCGGTCTGGGCAAAGACATCCGGTGCCGTGTTAGAGGTAACAACCCAGGGCAACGCTGGAGTTTGCTCGTCAAGATCGACCACGCAAATCTCCGCCGACTGTTGCCCGCCGTCGCTCCATACCAGCTTATCTCCGTGCATGCTCACGAACTGCTTGCTAGTCGGGGTGGCGACGACAATCTTGCCCTGGCCTGTGCGCAGGTTGTAGAGGAAGATGTCTGAGTGTGCGAAATCATGCTGCAGCCAGGCTACGCGGCCGGAGTCAAGCGCGATCCCCCTGTAGCGAAGTGCAGCTGTGGTGAGAACACTGGTGATGCCCGTACGGGTGTCGTAGGAAAGAATGTCTACTCGGTTCGCCGGGTCGGTGACGCTTTCTCTTTCCCAGACTACGTAGCCGTCGTCTGCTAGGCAGTCGTACTCGTCAAGCGCATCGTCGGTAAGTTGCACAGAGTGGCCGGTCTTGGAGTCGTACAGGAAGATATTTCCGGCGACGCTGCCCTTTGCTTTGTCCACCCAAACAATGTAGCGTCCATCAGTGCTTATCTCGCCTCCGTCCCAAGTAGGAAAAGCCACCGTGCGCTCCTGGCCGCTCGGGATATGCTCCAATTTGATTACATAGGGACCAGGCACGTGAGTGCTCCAAACTACAAGGTCGCCAGCTACCATGACTGTGCCCCAGATGTCACCCTGAGAGTTGATCTTACGCACATTGCCGGGTCCCCAAAGGGAATCCCACAAGTAGATTCCAAATCCGCTCCCGTCTTGTCCGATCCAAGTAATGCGTCCGGAGTCCACTTTGGGGGGCGACTCGGAAAAGGAGTTGGTGGTCAAGCGGGTCTGCTGGAAACTGACAGCTTCTGCGGGTGCAGGAAAGAAGGTCACGAGGAGGCTCGCAAAAACGAGTGCGTCGAGGGCGACTAGGAGAATCGCCAGGTGCAAAGTAATTCGTGGGTGCGGAGATCGCGACGCTGCAAAACTTCTCATCGCAGGCAAGGGCCGTGTGGCGGGCGACGGCTGGTGTACTCGGGTAAACCCTTGGATTCTTCGCATGAGGCAGAGGTAGCGCTCGCCACGTGCTCTGCGGGTGTCCATGGCACGTTCCTTTCTGGTTGGCTTCAAATGCTAGGCGAGCGCACCAAGGTGAGCTACGTCTGCCCCTACTGTACACCTGGGCTATCACTCTTGCGCGGGGCTTATGCGGGGCGCTATCAGCCTACAAGGAGTGAGCTCCCGCACCTAAGTCGTCTTCAGCGGATCTTGCGCTCTAGTCTTGCTGCCGCCTCACGCAGTCTGGCCACGGCGGCCGCGAGGTCTTGTTGTTCGCGGTATGTGCTGTGTGTGCCTCTCTCCAAGGTTGCGTCTGCCAGCTCTATGAGCCGGTTAGCTGCGGCGACAAGTTCAAGGGCGAGGTTCTCTGGTAGCCGGGGGAATGAGGACTCGGGGACGGAGAGACTGGGGCTTGTTTGGGGTGATGGTCCTTCCGCCTCTCGGAACAAAGGGGTCGCACGAGATCGCCAACTTTCCGGTGGTGTGAGTGGTGCCCATCTATGCTCGGTCATCTCGGACGGTTCTGCCCGCATAGCGCCGAGCCGCAGAGATGTAGCTGCCTCGCTCTCCGGGTCAAAACTCAGACTGAAATCGCACGGCTCCGCTCTACCTTCGGCGAGATCCTCGCTCATAAGCGCGTGGTAGCGGCCGTAGCGAGCTGCCATCTGGCTGAGCATTCTCTCCCGCATAAGATACTCGAGGGGCACCTCGAAGTGTCGGGCTAAAGCTTCGACCAGGTTAGGAGAAGGAAGACGCTCCCCTCGTTCGATACGAGACAACATGGCGGTGGAGATGCCGGTTGCTCCGGCCACCTCGGCGAGTGTTTCGCCGCGCCTCTGCCGTAGGGCCCGCACTACTCGGCCAAACCGTTGCGGTTCCTCTGTCATGTTGCTCCTCTTGGGGCGCCAGATCCTTAGCCCGCGGGTGATGGCTCCTTTCTGTCCGCAATGTAGTTTACGCTATTGTCAAAGAATTGACAACAATGGCAATTAAGGGTACTATGTTGCCAACGTTGGCAAGTGCTTGACTAAAGTGTCACATTGAACCCGCGCAGGTGGTTGTCTGAATCGGGAGGAGGTAAAGCGATGGCAAGTGTAATAGACACCCTCATCAAGACGATTAGGCTCGGAGAGCCGGTAGCCCATCGAGGGTTCACCCTCATCCCCGTCTGCGGCGAGTTGGAAAACGTTCCCGAGTTTATTACCTTGTCGGAGGCGCTCACGGCTGGGACTCTGGTGGTGACTGAGGTGAATGCTGCAGGCTCCGTCCCCACTTTGAAGGCGGTCAACCGAGGCCGCACTGGAGTGCTGCTACTCGAGGGCGAGGAGCTTGCCGGGGGGAAACAAAATCGTATTCTAAACACCTCGATCTACCTGGCGCCCGGACAGGCCGTGGTTATACCGGTAAGCTGCACAGAGGCCGGGCGCTGGTCTGCGACAACTCCCGCTTTCTATGACTCCGGGTTTGTTGCTGCTCGTTCTTTACGCGTGGCAGCCACTGCCTCGGTGACGGAAAACGTCAGGGCAATGGCTCGCTTTGCTTCAGACCAAGAGCGGGTGTGGGCGGAAGTGGACCGGTTGCAGGTGTGCTACGGTATCCATTCTCCCACCGCTGCCGCGCGTGAGGTTTACCTAAAGGGCCAAGTAGCCCGAGAAGAACAAGTGGAGAGGTATCCCTGCCTCCCAGGTCAGATTGGTCTTGTGGCTTTGTGGCGCCAGCAAATCCTAGGGTTCGATCTGATAGCCCGGCCTGAGGCCTATGCCAAGGTGCACCGGCGGTTGGTGTACTCTTACTTGGTGGACACACCCTTGATGACTGGGTGGCCGAAGGCTCTTGGCGAAGAAGCTCATGCCCCCGAAGCGGCTACCATACTCGAGATCGCCCAGAAGTGGCTCGACGAGTTCCCGAGGGCGACGCTCACGCGCCACGACCCGCCGGGCACCGGTGTCAACTACCGCCTGACTGGCCCTTCCCTTGTGGCGTCCATTCTGGCGGTCAATGACGCTCCTGTACAGGCGGTGGCTTTTGCTGTTAACCGGACAGTCAATGGCGCTCGTGATGAAGTGGGCTTCCCCCGGTACAGCATGCGCCGAAGCAACCTCCTGCGGAGGAGAAGGCCGCCCGCGGAGTTGTGAGGCAGCTCCGCGCGGGTAGATCCGGAGGGCCGTGAGTAAGTCGGGCAGGGCCGTGAGTAACTCGGATCTGCTGGCTTGGCTCCGAAATGGGGGTTGAGTCTTAAATGGCTCGGCTGATGTTGCTTAACCTTCGAGCAATGATGGGAATGATTATCTCGTGGTGGCAAGATGGGTGACGTCCCAACACGCGATACAAGGCAGTAGCGCGGGTGGAGCCAACAAGCGACGGCAAGACAAACGGCAAACTGACTCGGCGCGAGTTTATTGGCTTGGTACTCGCGGGGCTGGCGGCGCTGGGCCTGGCGGGGTGCAAGCCTTTTTCGGACTCCTTAGGTCTGGGAGACACCACAGACTCCCCCACCCCCGGGAGCTCCTTGACCTCCGGGGGTGGGGTCTCCAGCGGACCCGGCGATTCTTCCGGTACAACCAGCTCTTCTGCTGGTGGGGTGGGTAGCACCTCCGGCGGAGCGAGCTCTTCGCTCGGCGGGCCCACTACCGTTGAGCGGGCCGCCGATTTGGTGGTGGTCGCCGGCCGGGAACCGACCGCGCTGATTGAGCGGGGCCTGGCTGCCTTTGGGGGGATCGAGCATTTTGTCGCAAAGGGGGCTCGGGTGGTAATCAAGCCCAACTTTAGTGTGCCCAGAACTCCTGAGCAGGCTGCTACAACCAATCCTCAGCTGGTTGCCGCTCTCGTACGCCAGTGTCTTACGGCGGGCGCGAAGGAGGTCAAGGTCGTCGACTACCCGTTCTCGGGCGCAAGCTGTCTTGTCACGAGCGGCATCAAAGACGCGGTTGAAGAAGCGGGCGGCACCGCTTACAACATCAACAAGAAAAGCTACTTCCAAGAGGTCAAGATAGGCGGCGAGGTACTTGTGGAGGCTTTGTTCGCCAAAGACGTCCTTGAGGCTGACGTGTTTATCAACATGCCCATCCTTAAGCATCATTCGTTAGCCAAAGTTACGCTGGGCATGAAAAACATGATGGGTCTGGTGTGGGACCGGGGCTACTTTCACCGCACCGACTTGCACCGGGCCATCGCTGAGCTGGCAGCTTTTCGCAAGCCTGATCTCATAGTAATGGATGCCATCAGAGGAATTGTTGACCACGGTCCCAGCGGTCCCGGCACGATAAAGGAATGGGGCGAGGTCATCTTTGGTCTTGATCCGGTAGCGGTAGATGCGTACGGAGCCACGCTCTTTGGGCTGGACCCATACAAGGTGGGCTATATACGCGAGGCCGCTGACATGGGACTGGGAGAGATTGACCTGAACAAGCTGACTATTGAAAGAGTCTCGGCGTGACGGGCTGGCGCAAGACCAAATACGTCAGGTTTGCGGTTCAGGTTATTTCGTTGGTTTTCTACCTCACCTTGCTGGTGCGCTTGGCCTATCCGCCGGGGACAAGTTCCGCTGTGCTTCTGTGGATTTCTCGGCTCGACCCGTGGGTGCCGCTTGTCAGGTTGCGATGGCCGATGGGCTTTGCCTTGTGGATGCTCCTGCCGTTGGCAGTGGTCATCCTTACTCTGCTCCTCGGGCGGGTTTTTTGCGGATGGTTCTGCCCCTTTGGAGCCCTCATGATGTTGTTTGATGAGGGTACCCGGTTGGTCTTCAAGAAACGCCGGTGGGCTCGGTTCCCTCGTTTGCGAGTGCGGGTGCTTGAGGCGGTTGCCCGCTGGCGGTATGCCTGGCTCGCTTTTCTTGTGGTTCTTTTCCTTGTTGGCCTAGACGTAGCTTATCCTCTCACTCCCTTCGCGTTGTTCAACAGCGAGGTGACCCGTCTTCTTGGCGGAGGGCTCCCGTGGGTTCTTGTGGTGCTGGTGATCCTCACTGTCCTTGTGGGAAGGGTTTGGTGCAGTGCGTTGTGCCCCACGGGAATGTTGCTTTCTGTCTTTGGGCGGTTTCGGGTTTTCGGCTACGAGGCGGCTCCGGAGTGTTCGAGTTGTGGCCGGTGTGTCAGGAACTGCCCGATAGCGGCTGCTCGGGCTCCGATGGCCGCAACGGCTACGGCGGCTGCACCGGGCACATCGGCTGGGGCCCAGCCGACTGCGTTTGGAGCGCGAGCGGCGGACGGCGCTTGCTTGGCCTGTGGCACGTGCGAGGCTACGTGCGCGAGAGAAGGGGTGCGCTTCACCAGACTGCGCTTCAGGAAGCGCGCGCCCGGTGGGGACGCTAGGCACGAGACCGTTGCGGCGCTTAACCGCGAAACCGTTGGCGAGCTTGACCAAGTGAAGGGGGCGGATCTTGACCACGAGAGACGCGAGGCCGGCGGCGGCTTCTCGCGCCGCGAGTTCATAAGAATCTCCGCTTTTTCGGCCGCCGGCCTCGCCCTGGGGCTTTCTTTGCGGGGACTGTGGTCAGGAGAGGCGCTGCCTGTTTTGCGTCCTCCCGGGGCGGTGTCTGAGACAAGGTTCAGGTCGTTGTGTAGCGGATGCGGGCGTTGCGTCAAGGTCTGCCCCAACGAAGCGCTTGTGCCTATGTCCCTTCTTGAGGGGCTGGATGTATGGGGCACCCCCAAGATCATTCCCCGTCAGGCCAATTGCAATCTTTGCCTGGCCTGCCAAGAAGTGTGTCCTTCGGAGGCGATTGTCAGGGTGCCGCTGGAGCAAATCAAGATGGGCACGGCGGCGATCGACCGGCGTCGGTGTCTTTCCTGGACGGGGGAAAAGGAGTGCTGGGTCTGCGGTGAGACCTGCCCCATTTCGGCCATTAGTATCGACCGCAAGCTACGACCTCATGTGACCGAGCGCTGCGTGGGGTGCGGGACCTGCGAATACAACTGCCCGGTGGAAGGCACGGCGGCTATCCGGGTGACGCCCACTGCCGTGCGAGTGACATCCAACGAGAGTCCATAGTAGTCGGTAGCGAGTTTGGTCCTCGGTAGCGAGTTCGTCCCGTTTCGCACAGGGGCGGAGGACTACACCGTCTGCACACAGCTAGACTGCCGTTTTTATGCATATTTTCGCCTTATGAATGCATAACGCTTTTTGCCGCCGCTTGGGGCCCCTTGTGTAGGCGAAGAAAAGCTAAGCAAAATCATCAGAGAAGGAATATCAAAACGCACATTGAATATTATGCGTCGCGGTACTCTGGGAAGGCCCAGTCTGGCTTTGCTGACGCGGGCTGTTGCCTAACCAGAACGCGAGAGGAGAAGCACATATTGGGAGAGAAAGGAGAGTTGTCTTGCGCAGGGTTGACAGATTAAGAAGAAGAAACAGTCGTACCAAGCTTTTTCTTCTAATTCCGCTGGCACTTCTCATGGTGGCCGGGGCCACCGTTATGGGTTCCGGCGCCTACTTTACAGCGAGCTCAGCTAACCCGGCTAATGTCTTTACGGCGGGTGTGCTTAGCCACTCAAACAGCAAGAGTGGGAGCGCGATCCTGACCGCTTCAAACATGAAGCCGGGGGATCAGGTTTCAGGAACGGTGACCATCAAAAACACCGGGACTCTGGCCGGAAGCTTCTCTCTTGCGGCCACTAACCTCTCTGACACTCCTGGCCCCAATGGCGGCAAGCTTTCGGACGTCCTCCAGATCAGGATCGAGCGTGAAACCGAGAAACTGTATGAGGGCCCGATTGGCGCGATACCAACTCTAAACGCAGGCAGCTACATGCCGGGTGAGGAGCACACATATACATTCACAGTAACCTTCCCAGACAGTGGCAATCCTGGAGGAGCAACCACAGGGGACAACCGTTATCAGGGCAGCTCGATGTCCATAGACTTCGTCTGGACCGCAATGCAACAATAGGCCGTTCTTCCGAGGTAATCCCGGAAGTCTGGCCATACTCCCAGGAAGCATCGCACTCCCGGCCATACGCGCTGGGAAGGTGCTTCCTGGGTCATTGTCCTGTAGGTAGTTGGAGCTCTAGGTGGTTGTTATGCACGACATTCGCGAGACTTCAAGCGAGCGGCCTCGACGGTCGCGCTCTCGGACCGGGCCGCGACTCAGGTCTTTCTGGCTTGTGGTAGCGATTGCCGGCCTTGTTACCGTATGTGCTATTGCGGTCCTTTTGATGCCGGTCTTCGGCTACCGGGTATATGTGGTGACCGGGGACTCCATGAAGGGAACCTTGGACCGGGGAGCGCTGGTTATTGCCAAGAGTGTGCCGGTCAGCTCCCTCAAGGTAGGAGATGTCATTACATTTGTTCCGCCCAACCAGACTGCTCCAGTGACTCACAGGATTATCTCGATCACTGTGGGCAGCGACGGCCGCCCCGTTTTCAGGACTAAAGGAGACCACAACGAGTACCCTGACCCTTGGCCGTTCACTCTTGACCAACCCACCCAGGCCAGATATTTGACTCACGTGCCCCACCTCGGCTACATCTTCGCTTTGCTAGCTATCCGAGCAGTGCGTGCAGTGGTCATTGCTGGCGCGGGGCTGCTTCTGGTCCTTGTGGTCTTCTGGGAAATTTGGCGCAAGGCCGAAAAAGAGGTGCCCGTTCCGGATGGCAGCTTCTCCTCGGTGCAGCATGCCACGAACTCGGAAAAACAGCTTAGATCCCTCAACGTCAGGGACGACACAAGTTCGTGATGCTGCCTATAACCGCGACCGGAGCAAGGCGGCTGAGCGGCCCAGGTTTATGATGCGCAAGACTTACATGATAGCGGCGATCTCAGTTGCGACGGTGATGGTGGTTTCGCTAGTTACCGTCACAGCTTCAGGAGCGTTTTTCACGAGCCGCAGTAGCTCTCACCTTAGCATTACTGCTGACCGCATCCAAAACTGGCTGCAACTCTACTCGCAGCCTACCGACCCCGATGGCGACACGGGCTACGCTGTGCGCGCGGGGAGTAACCCCCCGGTCCCTGCAGCTACAGGAATGAACGAGACCCTAACCGTGGACTTGGGGGTGGTTTCTGCTAACAGGGTGACCTTTAACCGTGTCTTCAGCGGGAAGACCCCCTTGTCATTTCCAACAGGCAATGAAGTAACACTCACGGTAAACGTAATTCCTGACCCCTCGAAGACGTGGCAGCCCATCACGAGCATCGGTTTCTCTCCCTTCGGTGTGGCTGGCCAATACACCAATCCTTACACCATGGGTCGGGGTCAAAAGTGCCAGCTTAATCTCGAGGTCCAAATACGGCCCAATCAGAGGGGTACCTACAACCTGACTATCTCGCTCATTCTTACCTACCCGGGTTACAGTGGCAGCTTCTATCAGTACCTCGTCCCGGTTAGGGTTGCGCGCTAGAGCAATTACCCGTAGTGACATCAGGAGCAAAGCGCCACTTGCAACTGCAGGCCTCTCTCTAAAGCTGGATAAATCCTAGGTTAAGAGACTCACCTCCGAGAGTCACTGTTGTTGAGTAGCTGCGTCCTGCTGCGCAAATCTCAAGCTTGTAAGTGCCCGGCCCTAGTCCGTCAAACTTGAAATCGCCAAAGCAGTTAGTAACGCATGTTGCGACAGTACCGCACGTTGCGACCGCGCGATTGTCTCTCCGCCCCGGTAATCCGTCGCTCCCGGGTCCTGCGTTGCGCAAAGTCACTGTAGCTCCCTCAAAGCATTCTCCATCTAGCAGTACTCCGGCGCTGATGAAGTTTGTGGTAAAGCGGTACAGGTTCCTGTAGAGAACGTGTGGCTTAGTGCCGAGCTCAGGGCGGTAGGCTTCGAGCTTCTGCTCGCGGGCGAGCTCCTCTAACTCCTCTTGCTCAAGGAAGTGGAGCTCCATTGCCCCTGTGGGACAAGTATGCACGCAGCGCGGTACACCGGGCATCCAGCTTCGATCGTCGAGAAGGTGAGCACAAAGGGTGCATTTCTGCGCAACTTGAAGCTCTTCGTTCCACCATATTGCTCCGTAGGGGCAAGAATCCACCAGATCGCGCTTGCCCTTAGCCTTTTCGGGATCAAGCAGCACGATGCCGTCTGGGCGGCGAATTACTGCCTCGGGATGGGCCTCCTGGCACGGTGGGTTCTCGCAGTGCTGGCAAGACATGGGCAGATAGGCCACGTCTACCCGTGGACACTGGCCGCGCTCTCTGCGCAGTATGTCAATCCAGCGGTGGCCATGACGGGGTTGTGGGGCGGTATAACCGGGCCAGTCGTTGTCTACGTGTTCGTCTTTGCACGCCATGAGGCAGTTGTTGCAATCATGGCAGAGGGCTACGTCGATGATCATGTACCACTGTTTCACGCTAGTCTCTCCTTATGGCCTGCCGCGGTTCCGGCTTCCGCCTCCTGCGGCTCCGGTTTCCACTTCTCCACCTCTACCTGGGCGGCGTTGGGCGCCATTCCGCAGGCATACTTGGATAGGAATCGCTCGGGAGTAAGGATGTTCATGCAGCCGCCTCGATCAGTGGATCGACCCGGCGCTCCCAGCGGCTGATACTCAGCCGAAGACTCATAGGAGTGCACTACCCCCGGCGGGACACGTTCGGTAAGACGCGCACATACGATGACCGAACCGCGATCGTTGTAGACGCGCACAAGGTCGCCGTCTGCGATGCCGCGGGCTGCTGCATCTTTAGGATTCATGCGGATAATCCAGTAATAGTGCCCGTCAATGAGAACGCGGTGATCCTTGATGTCTAGGATGAAGCTGTCTTTGCCGTCACCCATGGTGTGGAAGGAGAAGCGCGGGTGCGGGCTGACCAAGCCGAGGGGGTATTCCCTGGCAAGTTCGGAACGTGGTCCCTCCCAGGCAGGCACGTAGGTGTGCATTGCCGGCCGGTATTCGTCCACAAAGCCCTGCTCTTCAAAACGCTTGAGACTGGTGGAAACAAACTCCACCTTGCCTGTGGTAGTCGCCAGTCCTTTGCCCGCTATCTGGTTGTTGGGGCGGGGCCCCCAGTCCGGCGTGTCTTTTTCGCGGTCTTCGGCAAACCAGCGCAGGGCTGGCGTGCGTTTGCGCTCGGGTCGCACTGGCACCACGAAGTAGCCTTTTTTCATAAACTCTTCGAAGGTCATGTATTTAGGCATGTCGGTGGCGTAGTAGTACTGCTTGACCCAATCGAGGTCAGTCTTACCCTCGGTGTAGATGTCGCCGATCCCCAGCCTATGCGCCACCAAGGCAAAAATGTCGTAGTCTGACTTGCTTTCTCCCAGCGGCTCGATGCATTTCATCTGGAGAGTGATCACGCGGTGATTGCACTGCTGGAAAGTGTGGGGGATATAGCCCGAACAATTGGCAAACTCAGAAATATCCCAGCGCTCAAAGTTGGTGCAGGCGGGAAGGATAATGTCAGCAAAAGGAGTTTCGCCCTCAAACCAAATGGACTGGCTAACGACAAACTCCAGGCTGGGATCGTGATACATCTTCGCGAAACGGTTGCTAGCCGGCATAGTGCCAAGGTGAGGACCCCCGTATTTCCACAACATCTTAATGCGGGAATAGCCCGGCGCAGGGTAGGTGTACTGGTGCATCTGGTGGCCGGTATCCCCGCCGCAAAAGCCTTTTCCAGACCAGGTAAGCTTCCCCTCCATGATGCACTCGGGGATTCTTAGCCGCGGGATGTGTTGGCCCGCTGAGGTGTTGATGTTGGAGGGGGCGGGGAAGGTGGTCTTACCATCAAACATTCGCCAAGCAAACCGGTATCCGGCGGCGGTATTGTCGCAGTCCCCGGAGATGCCTCCCTCAGTGTAGCCGGGGAAGTAGAAGTCAAAGTCGAGGGGCACGCCCTGAGTTGTTGACCAGATGTTTGATCCGGGCTTGCCCATTCCCTGCATGGTGGCTAAAGCGATCATGCCTCTTGCCCACTCGATCCCGTGGCTGGCGCGACAAGCGCCTCCCCAGCCGCCTAGGCCACCAGCGGCGAGATAGGTGTTTCTCTTGGCCCACTCGCGGGCTAGAGCGCGGATGTCACAAGCGGGGACTCCAGACTCCTTTTCTGCCCACTCTGGAGTCTTGGGCAGGCCGTCGGTCTTTCCCAACACGTAGTCGGCCCACTCGTCAAAGCCGTAGGTGTGGGTAGCCACGTACTCCTTGTCGTATGTGCCCTCGGTGAGCCAGGTGTAGGCGATAGCGAAAGAGAGCGCGTGGTCGGTTCCTACCTTTGGAGCGAGCCATTTGTCGGCATAAAGGCCAGCGGTGTGGTTAAAGAAAGGATCAATAAACACCATCTTTACCCCAAGATCCTTAAGCCACCGGCGCCGTATGGTGGACTCAAAAGCGGAATAAATACCGCTTGTTGTTTCGGGGTCGCTTGACCAAAAGACAATCATCTCCGCGTGCTGGAGCGCGTCCTCGAGGAGGTCATATTGTTCGGGGATGCCCAGGCGCCAGGAAAATCCCCACATGTGCATGCCGCCCCAGTGCCAGCCTTCCCAGCTGTCGGGGTTGTGGTCCGCGTAGGTAAAGCCCACCAGGTTCATGAAGCGGAAGAACGCGGAGTGGCGATACCCGATATTGCCCCACAGGTGATGGGAGCTGGGCTCGCCTAGGATGGCAGAGGGGCCGGCCTCGCGCTTGATGCGGTTTATCTCGCTCACCACAATGTCCGTGGCTTCGTCCCAGGTTATCCGTTCGTAGCCGGACACCCCACGGTTTTGGATGTTCCGCTCCCCGTGCGGATCAAAATCCACTCGTTTTAGGGGGTAAAGAATCCTCTTGTTGGAATAGATCAGGGACTTAAACGCGGCAGTGTAGGGAGCGACGGTGGTCTTGCGCGGGGGCGCAAAGGTGCGCCCCCGCGCCTCGATAGTCCAAGAGGGGGCGTCCGTTTCGTCAAAATCTATGGGGGTGATCCGCAGGATCTTGCCATCCTTGACATATACGAAGACCGGACCACCCGTGGTGGAGTTAGTCATGCGGATGATGTCGCCCATGTTTCTTGCTTCCTCGCAACTCTGTCGTAGATGGTTACAATCCGAGTGCCGTCCTGTCACCACTGTACACTCAAGAGCACCATCACTGTACACTGAGGACTGGGAACCTGCGAGAGGCTCAGGAGTTTTGCGGTGATTGACACTTGGTCGAAGATCGAGACCCTCTTTCCCCCGTGCGAGGAGGCAGTTCAGTCTAATGTGGCCAATGCGGCGCCTCGTGATCTAGTGGAGCGAGCGCAAGGTTGCCTGCTGGGGCAGTTAGCGGGCGACTCCCTAGGGAGTCTTGTGGAGTTCATGGACCCCTCGGCTATTCGAAGGGCTTATCCCCATGGCGTGGTAGACCTTGCAGATGGGGGCACCTGGAACACAATTGCTGGGCAGCCTACTGATGACTCTGAGATGGCTCTGGCACTGGCTCGGAGCATTCTTGCCAATGGCTTGTATGATCCTGCGGAAGCGGCTGTCGCCTACGCCTACTGGTACGGCTCGCGTCCTTTTGATTGCGGTCGGACTGTTGGCAAAGCCTTAGGCCCCGCGTGGAACGCGCTTGTCCGAGAGAACTCGCCTGCTGCAATCGCTCAGGCGGCTCGTGCAGCAGCCGACCAGGAAAGCCAGGCAAACGGCGCCCTCATGCGCGTTAGCCCTCTTGGTGTATACGCACACTCTCTTTCGCCGGACGTGTGTGCAGATCTCGCTCGCAAGGACGCCGAGCTTACACATCCCAATCCTGTTTGTAGAGATGCGAACGCTGTATACGCAGTCGCCATAGCCTATGCAGTGAAAACGGGGCTCAGTGCGGAGGAGGTTTACGCTTTTGCTGTGCAATGGGCGAGAACCAGGGGCGTTATTGGCGCGGTCCTAGAAAGGCTAGAAATCGCGCGGGACGCGGCCCCGTCCGATTATCTAAGTCGTGGTGGGTGGGTGGTAGTCGCCCTGCAAAATGCTTTTTGGCAGCTCCTTTACGCCTCAAGTCTGGAAGCAGGCATTTGTGACACAGTCATGCGGGGAGGAGACACCGACACAAACGCGGCTATTGCTGGCGCTCTTTTGGGCGCCGTTTACGGGGCGTCCGCTGTTCCTGAGCGCTGGAAGAGGGTCATTCTTTCCTGCCGACCAGAGAGGGGACTTCCTGGAGTCTACCGGCCCAGACCGAGGTCCTTTTGGCCGGTGGACATCCTGACGGTGGCCGATCGGCTAGTGTTGTGTGGGCTCGAAAGTAGCCGGCAGGCCGAACAATCCTGAGCCGAGCAATCCTCAAGCAATAAATCCTTAAGCGGCAAGGAGTAGTCTCCAGTGCTGCGTGTGGGTAAGGGTTTGGGGCGGCCGCGCAGAAGCGCGGCCGCCCCGAGGTAGTCCAGCGCCACTGACTAGTCGAGCAACTTTGCTGCTAGATGGCCCTCGTGCATAGCGTCGAATATCTTGCGAGGCCGTACACAGTCCCCTGCCTCGAAGACCGTGAGGCCCGGAATTTTCTCCAACTCGTCAATAAGACTGCGGTTCGGAACGAAGCCCGCGGCCAAAACTACCGAGTCGGCTGCTATGTCGGTCCGCCGGCCATAGCGATCGATGACCGTGATTCCAGATCCGGTGACGGCCTCCAAGCGCTGGCCGGTCAAGACGCGGACGTCGTGGCCCTTGAACTTGAGCTCATACACCTGCTTCTGGTCAAAAGTGATGTTATTCATGAAGGTGTCAAGCATCTCGACAAAGACGACTCTCTTGCCCTGCTCCACCAGCATCAGGCCTACCTCGGTGCCCACAATTCCTCCACCGATTATCGCTACGGTTTGTCCAAGCGTAACTTCCCCGTGCAGGACCTGCGCTGCTGTCACGACCTTGGGGTCGTCGATGCCTTTCACGTCAGCCGGGCGATGTGGAGTAGCTCCGGCGGCCACAATGACTGCGTCGTAGCGGCCATCCTTGATCTTCTCTGCTGTGGCTTCTTCATGCATCACGTGAATGCCCAGTTTCTCAATCTGGGTTCTTAAGTAGTTGATCAGAGGTCTGAGGTCCGGCGCCTTGAACTCGGGGATGGCGGCCTCAAGCAGCGCTCCGCCCAACTCTCTTTTCTCATAAAGAGTGACCTGGTGGCCCTTGAGTGCCGCCACGCGGGCTGCCTCCATCCCGGCGGGGCCTCCACCAACCACGGCTACCTTCTTGGGCTGGTCTGTTCTTGTGATGCGAAATTCATCCTCCCGGCAAAGGGCCACATTCACTGTACAGCTGACGGTCTTAGCGACATGATCTCCCCGAGCCAGGCAACCATCATTACACCGGATGCAGGGGCGGATGTCCTCTGGCCGGCCCTCCAGCGCCTTACGCGGCCATTCAGGGTCTGCCCAGAGCGGCCGCCCGAGCCCGATGAAGTCTGCCTTACCGTCTCTTAGTATGCTTTCGGCCAAATCTGGCAGGTTGATGGAGCCAGAGGCTATTACTGGGATGCTCACCTCTTTCTTAACTGCCTCTGCGGCCCAAGTGTTGTAGGCAAGCGGCATGCCCATCGGGCTAACTTCGTGAATAGTCTGATGATGGTTGCCGCCAGACATATGAATGGCGGCAACGCCCAGCTCTTCTAAGCGCTTGGCGAGGATGATTGTCTCCTCGATGGTGTGGCCGTCCGGTTCATAGTCGGTGCCGCTTAATCGTACACAAATAGGGTAGTCGGGCCCGACCTGCTTCTTAATTTCGGTTACCACCTCAAGGAGAAAGCGCATACGGTTTTCAAGCGACCCCCCGTACCAGTCAGTTCGCTTGTTGGTTCGGGGTGAGAGAAAATTTGAGATGAGATACCCATGGCAGGCATGAAGCTCGACCATGTCAAAGTCGCAGGTCTGAGCTCTCTTGGCTGCCTGGCCAAAAGCTTTGACTATTTCGACGATCTCCGAAAAGGTCAGCTCCTGCGGCGCCGGGAATCCTTGTGCGTACATCTCTTCCCAAGGAACCGAGGACGGAGCCTTGGGGGTCAAGGGAATGAAGCGCTGCCGTCCGGCGTGCGAGATCTGGATTGCCGCTTTGGCGCCGTTGGCTTGAATGGTGTGAGCCAGCAATGATAGGCCTGGCATATGGTCCATGCTGGCGATTCCCAGCTGACACGGCGAGGCCCTGCTTGCGTCGTTGTCAACCCAGGCGTATTCCACAATGACCATGGCTGCTCCACCACGAGCAAGCTCACGGTAGTGACGGAGCATTCTTTCGGTAACCGAACCGTCGGGATTTGCGAGACCCGTATGTTGGGGGGCTTTAATGATTCTATTTTTGAGCTTGATATTTCCTATGTACCCCGGCTCAGCCAACCGAGGAAAAAGAACTTCCATGGACAATCCCCTTTCGGCATTACCTCGTTATCAGATGTTAACCCCCTTCAAAGACCCCGTTCAGAAAGCAAGAGGCGTTTTCACGACCATGGGCGTTGCCTAGATTAGGGTCACCACCTCTTGCACATAGAGCTTCCATTCAGACTCGCACATTTTCTTCCCCTCAATCCACACAGCAGTGTCAGGGTAGTGCAAATATTCCGGCGGTAGAATCATACCCCGCAAGAAATCTGCAGTTTCTCCCGGGTCAGAGGTGGAAACGAGGGGATAACTCCCTTCTTCGTACCAGCAATCGCCGGTCTTGCGGTTATCCGAGCACTCACCTTTGTCTGATTCGACGCGCAGATGACCCTTGAGTAGGCATCTTATGCCTGACCCGGGATGTGAGTGTAGACCCGTGCTGCCACGGTTGTTATAGATGCAGTCGAGGCGAAACAGCCACTTTGACCGGGGAGCAAGCTCAAACATACGAATGCGGCGCGACATCCGCAGATGTGAATCAATGCCCGCGCCCTTGGCAATGTTGTTAGGTGCTTCGGTGCGCACTAGCTCCCAGCGCCAGATGACAGCACCCTCTGGACCAGCTTCAATTGTTGTCGTGTCTCGCCAGTAGATGGCGCTGTCTGCATGGAGGGAGGTATCGCCAATCTTCGCTGACCCTGTGAGTACGTACGCGATGCCGTGCTGCGCCTCCAGGTCCTGTTCTGTACGACTACCCGGCGAATAAGCGTCATGGTAGAGCCGTAGGGTATACATGTGAACATCACCGCCCAATATGCTAGTGACTTTGGAACTTGGGAGCGACCTTCAAGTTTGGGAGCGGCCCTGCATCCGCAGGGCCGCTCCGGCCCGTCACTCCAAATCCTGCTTTGCTCCTGCCGACTATAAGTTCCAGAAGCAGAGAGTCCGTAGCCTCTTAACTGCTTTCTAGGCGCCTTGACGAATCGGCTACGAATAAACCATGGGCTGTACGTTATCCTGCTTGGGCACCATGCTTCCAGCAACGTTGCTCACAATCACGGATTCGTACGGGAACTTGCTGCCGGCTGGGGCCTTGCGCCACTGGTTACCGAATAGCGGCGTCTTGTAGCAGTTTGCGCTGATTCGCCCGACGCCAATCCTTATCTCCTGTTCGATTGGCGCTGTAAAGTCAATCGGGCCACCGATGGTGTCGAGCTTGGTGTTCTTGACTGCCTCAATAATGGCGTTCTTGTCATCGATGTTGGGAGTGCGCTTGAGAACATCGTACGCCCAGTCAAACACCAGGAAGTGAACCAGTGACTGGTTCCACATCTTGCCTGTGGCGGCCGTAAACTTGTCCGCAAACTCCTGAGCGGTTTCCCCATTCAGGAGGGGCGAGGTGAATTGGGTCTTAGGATGCCAGCCTAGCTCACCCAGCTGGTTGTGGGCGAGGTCACCCAGTGCAGCTGCGTCTTCGGGGAAGGCCAAAGCAACAGCAACGCTTGAAACCTTGGGCTTGAAGCCCTGTTGCAAACACTGCGTCCAGAACGCTGTGAAGTCTGGCGGGTTGGCTTCGCAGAACATGATCTCCGCCCCAAACTTCTTGTAGGCGCTGATCATGGCGCTGAAGTCCTGTGTGCCTACAGTGTAAAGGTCGGAGAAGTAGGCGTCCCAACCGTGCTTGGGCAGGGTCTCCTCGAAGGCGGCCTTCCACGGGATGCCCAAAGCGTCATTGGGCAAGAGCACTGCCACCTTCTTATTTGTGGGCACCTGGCTCCACATGTCCTCAAATGTGGCGATGAGGTCCTCGGTGCCCCAGAAGGCGTTGTATGTCCACTTGAAAACCGTGTTACGGTCGGCCTGTCTTGGGACCAGGTAGTTTTGCCACGGACAGTCAGTGCTAAGACAAGGGACCCCTGCAGCTTCGGCCTGGTCGGCCACAGGACCCACGTTTGTGCCTGTTGAGGCGGCAAGGAGCAAGTCGACTTTGGCGTTGTTGATCAAGTCCCCGGCTACTTTGGCTGCTCGGTCTGACTCTGATTGCCCGTCCTCTACTAGGATCTTTACCGGATGTTTCTTTCCGTCGCCGCAGACAATTCCGTCTCCGAATCCCTCTCTCGCCCGGTCGACGCAATATTGGTCGGCTACGCCGAAAACCGCCAGCACGCCGGTAAGCGGAGCCACAAACCCGATCTTGATTTCACGGCCAACCTCAGGGCCTGCGCTAACACTGGTGGTGCTGCTTGGTTGAGTGGTGCTGGTTGGCGCTGCCGTTGTAGTAGTTTCTTCTTCGCCGCAAGCAGCTAGCAAGCCGCCAAGACCCGCGCTCGCTCCGATCGCTGCCCCGGCGACACCTACAATTTTGAGGAAATCACGCCGGCTTATCTCTTTGTTTACGTCTACCATCTCTGTCCCCCTTTTGGCCGTCTGGCAACTTGAGAACCCCAACTGTTCCGATCAGTTTTCTTGTGGCAAGTCCTTCTTGCTTGGTTTCCTCCTATGTGCTGCTAGGTTTGCCGACGCTCGAAGATCAGATGGTCCATAGGTTTGATGGCTACGTACACCGCAAGAATTGATTCATTTTTTGAAACATGTGGTACGCTTATTGACACAAACACTATCAACCAGCACACGCATCTGTCAACACCTGGGAGGAGCTAAGTTGGTCGACCCGCTACGAGAATCGGCGAAACAATCCCGTGTCAAATCCGATGAAGCCCCCACTCGCACTCTGGAGAAGGGTCTCTTTTTACTTAGCCTGTTTGACACCGAGCACCCAGAATGGAGCTTGAAACAGCTGCAGGAGAGATCAGGATTCTCCAAGGCCACAACCCGACGCTTGGTCAAAACTTTGGAGGCCACAAAGTGGCTGGCCTACGATCCCAACTCGCGCACCTATCACCTGGGTTCCAGTGCTCTGCGGGTTCTCTATCTGGCGACCTCACACTCAGAGTTGGTGCGCATCGTGCATCCTTCGCTGGTCAAGCTCGCTAAGGAGACAAATGAGTCGGCGATTTTCTCGGTATGGACAGACCAAGGCGCGCTCATTATTGATACGGCTCCGAGTTCTCGCCCGTTTAAGCCTGTCACCTACCCCGGCATGCTCCTTCCCGGGGTAGCAAGCGCTGATGCCCAAGTGCTTATTGCTTTTGGCCCGGAGGAAAACTGGGACGTGATTCTGGCCGGCCCCATCGAGCGCCGTACGGAACGTACGGTCACGGATCCGGTTATTTTGCGGGAGCGATGGCGCAGGGTTCGGCAGGAGGGGGTTGCATATGATTGGGGCGAGTGGAACCTAGGAGCTCCTGCTGTATCTGCACCAGTATTTGACGGTAGTGGGCAGCTGCGTGGAGCAGTGACGGTTGTCGCCCCCATAGAGCGGTGCTCTGAAGAACAAATGCAGGAGTACGCCAAAGCAGTCAAGAAAACTGCGGCCGAAATCTCGAAGAAGCTTCGTCCTCACTAGTGGCGCGCAGGGAGTGAAGGTTTGCTGGGGGCGCGGGGCCCGTTAGGCACTGGGCTCGTCAGGCAGCGGGGCCCCGCGCCCCTACCTCGCAATCTCGCCGCCATTCCCTGAAAGCGGCGCGAATTTTGTGTATCCGCCCGTCCGGCCTCGTCTCTATAGATGGGCAATGACGTCGTCTGTGGTCGTAACGAGTGCAATCGGCGGAAACATCTGCTCCATCATTATGCGATGAAGCTCTTTGCGAGCATCGGTGCATGCATCTTGCGGGATGATCAGATTGTAGAAGCGCTCTGCTAAAGCCCACGCTGCTGTTCCCACCGACATGCCAGTAGCGACTCCGGTCAGCACAACCGTCTCTACCCCGTGATCGTTCAAATACTTCTGGAGACCTGTCCCTTCAAAGATATTAAAGGGCCAGTTGTAAAACACTGGCTCCCCGGTGGCTGGAGCAAGTTCTTCCACCACCTCAACGTCCCGTGTGCCCATGCGGTTTGCTCCCGACTGGCGAGTAAACGGCCAGAAATCGCCGTATGCTGGCACCTTAAACTCGTCGGGTGTGTAGGTGCAGACGAACACCACAGGGTAGCCTTTTGCCCGGAAGGCCTGTTGGAGTTTCTGGATATTCGGGATGATGCCGTCTTCCTCGACAGCCCGGCAATGGCCAAAAACTTCAAGCGGGCTCGGGGCTTTGCAAATTGCATTTTGCATATGAACGAGTACCAGTGCTGGCTTCCCGACCAACTTCCAATCACTCATAGACGTTTCCTCCAGACTCTTTCTCAGCGGGTGTGTCTTGGGAGAGATAAAGCGCATACTCAACTGATCGGTGCGCGCTCACTGGGAGCAGGGCGGGCACCAGCTGGGGTTCTCAGATTGAGCTCAAGTATAACTTATCCAGCCCGAGTCTCTTGTGTGTACCGCTGACAGTCTCCGCTAGTCGGAAAGCACCTCGCCCGTGGCGGCATCCATGTAGAGGACTACCTCGTTCTCGTCTTCTATCCGCCAATAGCCTGCAGACGATTGTGGGACCTCGGCTGGAGGGCTGGCACCGTACGGGATTTCTCGCAGCGACACTTCCATGTGCACAATTTCCGCGAGACCGTGCTGCACTGCGATCTTAAATGCTTCCGGGCTATCTACTTTCCAAATCGACAAGAGATCAGGGGCGTCCCAGTTTATCCCCTGGAAAAGAGGCTTGTTAGCTCGGCCAATGTCGGGTTCTTTCATGTATTTGTCTTTGTAATAGTTGAACGCATAGACTTCTCCAACACTAGGGGAGAAAAAGGCTGCGCTCCAATAGTTGCAAAGCCCGTCTTTGATGGTGTCATTGCGCGGCTGCGCGCCCAGGGTAACAAGCACAGCGTCGGGCGCCCACCGTTTGGCTTCTTCGCGCAGCAAGTCCACAGCCTGTTTTGCCGTAACAAAGTCCGCGTTTCCAGCGTCGGTTTGGATGCTCTCGCCTGTGCCTGCAGCGGGTTGTGCGTTTTCACTTGTACCGGTTGCAGGCTGGTCAGTCTGGGAGGACGTTGCCTCGGTGGATGCCGCGCTGGGCGTGGTCTTGGTGCCGCCGCAGGACAGGAGTAAAGACATAGAAGCGACGACCAAGGCAGCAACGATAGTTACAGTCGCAAGTGTATAAACGTGTCTCGTCGGTCGTTTTCCTGACAGTCCGAAGGTTGTTGACATTGGGGTCGTTCACCTCCTAGCAACAGAAGCAGATTCATTACTCAGAGCTTTTCGGCTGACTGGCGTCCTGTGCTATTTCCTTGGGTGCCCAGCTGACCGCTCTTTCCACGGCCTGTTGCCAGCGCTGATAAAGAGCGGCGCGCATTTCTTCCGTCATGCCGGGTGCAAAGGCTTGGCTCTCTCCGCTGAGCTCCGCGAGCTCCTCCGGCGCCCAGAATTCAACTGCCAGTCCGGCCAGCATTGCCGCGCCAAGCGCCGTACTCTCCCGCATCTGGCGGCGGATGACCGGTACCCCGAGGAGGTCCGCCTGCAGTTGTAGGAGAAAATCGTCTCCTGCCGCACCTCCATCTGCCCTAAGGCTCTTTATCTGGATTCCTGAGGCGGCTTCCATCGCTTCAACGACAGCTTTGGTCTGAAAGCAAATGGCTTCTTCGACTGCGCGGGCTAGGTGCTCGCGTCTGGTGGCGCGGGTAAGACCGATGAAAAGTCCGCGGGCATACGGGTCCCAGTAAGGGGCGCCTAGCCCAGTGAGGGCCGGAACGAAGTAGACTCCCCCGTTGTCTTGCGCTTTGGCGGCAAGCGGTCCGATGTGGGCTGGCTTCTCGATAAGGCCAAGTGCTTCAGCAAGCCACTGCACAGCCCCGCCGGCCATGAAAACAGACCCCTCCAGGGCGTAGACGGCGGGGCCGGTCAAGAGGCCACGGGATGAAGCGTTGGAGGGTGGGCCAAGGCTTGTGGTAGGGCAGGGGCCTAATGATGGAACACCTGTCCATGCGACTGTAGACAAGACGCCATGTGTCGCCGGGGCGGGCCTTGATCCTACGTTCATGAGCAAGAAGCACCCTGTACCGTAGGTGTTTTTACAATCTCCCGAGCAAAAAGCGCCCTGCCCAAAGAGCGCCGCCTGCTGGTCACCCGCCACGCCAGCTATTGGCACAGGCAAGCCGAACACAGATGGGTCAGTTTCTCCCAGCACTCCGCAGGAGGGGACAGGCTCCGGGAGCATTGCCAGGGGCACACCAAAAATGCCAAGCAGTTCGTCATCCCACGTGAGAGTGTCAAGTGCAAGAAGCATGGTGCGAGAAGCGTTGGTATGGTCGGTGACGTGACGCTTTCCCCCTGTAAGGCGCCAGATCAAGAAGCTATCAACTGTTCCGCCCCGCAGCCTGCCCTTTGTGGCCATATGAGAGACCTCAGAGATGTGGGAGATCAGCCACTCGAACTTGGTAGCAGTGAAGTAGGGGTCCAGCCGGAGTCCGGTCTTGGCGGCGATGACAGGCTCAAGTCCAGCTGCCTTCAGTTCTTCGCAGCGTGGTGCAGTGCGCCGGCATTGCCAAACAACCGCGTTGCCGAGGGTGCGCCCAGTCACAGCGTCCCACACAACAGCAGTTTCACGTTGGTTGGCGATTCCTATAGCCGCAAGATCGGAAGCCGCGAGTCCGGCTTGGGCAAGTGCTTCGCGTGCGCAAGCAAGCTGAGTCTGCCAAATCTCCTCGGGATCTTGTTCAACCCAGCCTGGCTGAGGGTAGTAGGGGGTCACCCCTTTTTGGGAGACTCCCAGGATCTGTCCCTTGCGGTCAAAAACCAGGGCCCGAGAACTTGTTGTACCCTGGTCAAGAGCCATTATTGCCTTTGCTTGGGTGCTCGTCTTGATCTCCTATGGCGGAGCGCTAGACGCTGTCGCTAGAAGTTGCTTGTTCCGTACAATAAGACAGAAAAGTACCGGCAGGCAAGAGGCATAGGCAGGCGGGGCGATGGCTTGTCGCGGAATCGGCCTTGCAAAGGGCGGCGTAAGTTTTGCCAGCCAGCCCAAACCGGAACGGGCGGCGCGACACTAAGGGGGCGGACATGGAATGGAACGAGCCCTTGTACCGCGAGGGCAGCGGGGACTTGGCCCAGGTAGGACTTCTCGTCTTGCACGGATTTACCGGCTCACCGCGTTCAATGCAAGAGCTGGCCTTGCGTGTAGCCGGGGAGGGATACACGGTGGCTCTGCCGCTACTTGCTGGTCACGGCAGCACCCCTTTGGCTATGGAAAAGGCGCGATGGAGCGACTGGACAGCCGATGCAGAGCAAGCACTTTCCTGGCTTGAGCGGCGAACGGGCAGGATGTACGTCTGTGGTCTTTCGATGGGTGGCACCTTAGCTCTGTGGCTGGCCGAACGACATCCCGAACTGGCCGGAGTGATCACCATCAATGCTTTAATCAGGCATCCCCAGGAACCCTTTATGCGGATCCTGGGGAGGATCGGGATCCCGCGCTGGACCAAAGGAGTGCGAAACGACATCAAGAAGCCCGGAGAAGACGAAATGGCATATGAGCGTGTTCCCATACGAGCGGCCCGGGAGTTGGCTCTGCTGGTGAGGGCGGTGCGTCGCGATCTAGCTGCGGTCTCATGTCCAATCCTGATCTTCTCCTCCCCTGAGGACCACGTGGTTCCTCCGCAGAATCAACAGGAGATCTATGAAACGGTTAGCTCTCAGATCAAGAAGCTAATCGAGCTTCCCAATTCCTACCACGTGGCGACGATGGATAACGACAAGGAGCTGATTTTCTCCGAGGTGCTCAAGTTTATGGCGAGTGACACGCCTTCTGACGGCTGATTGGCGTTTACACGACGAGCTAACGAGCTGGCGGTAGGAAAGGCGAGCGGTTCCTAATAAGCCGGATTAGCCAGCGCGGCATCAGTGACATGATAAGAGCCGTAACCTTTGCTGAGAAGGTGGGTATAACTACTCCTTTGCGTTTGAACATGCCGCGCACTCCTGCTCGTGCCACTTCAGCGGGATGTTTCATTACTCCGTACTTAACAGCCTTGGCTACTGGGACCGAAGTTTGATCATAGAGCGAGGTAGCGGTTGCTCCTGGGGCGAGGCAGGTGACGTTAACGCCGTATGGGCGTAGCTCTTCGCGCAGAGACATGGCGAAGCTCCGCAAGTAGCGTTTGGAGCTCCCGTAGAGGGCAATTCCTGGGAAATCTCGCCAGGCAGAGACACTCGAGACGAACAAAATGTGTCCTCGCCGGCGGGTGCGCATGTCCCGGCCAAAGAAGAGGGCAAGCAGCGAAGGCGTGACCACATGAAGTTGCAGCATGGCATTTGCTGCTTGGGGGTCGGTATCAGCCACTTCTCCGAAAAAGAAAATGCCCGCGTTGCTGACCAGAACCTCCACCTCGATGTCCATGTCTCGGACTGTCCGATAAAGAGAAGAGGCGGCATCGGGCTGGGCCAGGTCCATGGTGATTGGGACACTCTCTACGCCGAATTGGGCGGAGATCTGCTCTGCTACCTCTCTCAGACTCTCCCCGCGGTGGCTGACCAAGACAAGCGAGTAGCCGCGATGGGCCAGCTCTTTAGCGATCTCGCGGCCGATACCAGAGCAGGCTCCAGTGACTAGTGCCCAGTGGCTCATTCGACGAGCTAGGATTCGGCTGGCGTTGGCTTTTCCGGTCCGAGTAGCAATGTGTCTCCTTGCACTTTCACTGCAAAGGTCCGTAGCGGACGCGGGGGTTTGAATAGCTTGCCGGCAGCGCTCATAGGGCCTTTGAAATTGGTCCATTGCAACACTCGGCCGTCGCGCAAATCGAAGCGGGATCCGTGGCGAGGACAAACAACTACGGTTTCTTCGAGCGTACCATCTGTGAGGCGCGCTCCCATATGCGGACAGCGATTCTCCGACACGAAGAAGTCATCACCAACGCGCGCTACCAAGAGTTCCTGACCCTCGAAAGACACCGCTTTCATCTGGCCAGCGGCTATCTCACTAATGGCTACTAGCGGCTTGTACTGAACGGACTCATCCATGTGACTCCCCTTTTTACAAAGACCCCCTTTCCTTGAAGGTCTTTGCGTTGTAGGTTGATAGGCGCTTACTGGGCAGCGAACCATCCAGCTTTTTGCATGGCCTCCAAAGCTACTCGCATGCTTCTCGAGTCGCCGCGGGCGACCGTGACTGCCACGTTCTCGCCGGCGGTCTTGGCGATTTCGGCTACATCCTCGTGAGAATGACCCGGACACAGAACTATTGACTGCACTTGCTCTTTTTCCACCATTTCTTTTGTTACTTGCAGGGCTTGGCCGTGATCTCGTACGACTACTGCGGTCAGTCTGTAAAGGCCGGTGTCAATCGTGGCTCGGTGAAGCGCTGGATCTGCGTCGGGTGAGTGGGCTATAAACAAAGTGTTAAATGGCATGTTTCCTCCTTTCTCTTGGTGGCCTGGCGTCTCGGCGCCGCGCGCGGCCATCTTAAGGGACACTGCTAGAAGGTTATTTGCGGCGTCACGCGCTCCTGCCTGCTGGGCCAAAGCAAGGATCTCGGCGGCTGTTTCGCGTCGAGATTGGTCCGCATAAGCGCAAGAACAGGAGCGAGCAGGAAAGCCGCGAAGCCGGCAAATCCGAGCAAGCTCAGTCTCCTCGGCAAGAAGAAGAGGACGAATGATGCTCACTATCCCACCGAAGAACTCGCGGCAAGGAGGTATTCCTTCGACACGCCCTTGCCACAGCAGGTTAAGAAGAACAGTCTCAGCCGCGTCGTTTTTGTGGTGACCTAGGGCTACTTTACGGCACCCCTGAGCGAGGGCAGCCTCAAACAGGGCCTTCTTTCGCCGGCGGGAACACAGGAGACAACGCGATACATTCTCGCGCAGCAGCTCTTGAGCGGGGATAGGTTCGGCGGCTACAGACAGAAACGGAACTCCTAGGGTCTCGCACTCGCTGGCGAGCAGATCTTCGAGGTCATCTTGCGCTGGCTCGAGGGCTACCTGAACAGCGGGGTCAGCGGGCATAGGAGGGTGATCTTGCCTCACATGGCACGCCACCAGCTCGTATCGCTCCGGGCGCCAACGGCGCCGGAGTGCAAGCACATGAAGCAGCGCGAGGCTGTCCTTCCCTCCGGAGACTCCCACCAGGATGCGATCTCCCTGGGCGATCAGGCCGTATTGCCTGATTAGCTTGGACACCTTGCGGTCCAGATAGCGAATGGCCCGTTCGAATTGGTCGCGGGTATCCAAGACGGGCGATCCCGGATGTTCTTGGGAAAGTCTGCTCATTTTTCTGCACCCAATCTTTGCCAACCTCGGCAGAACTACACTAAGGATACCTAAGGCAAGAGCGTGTGAGGCGAACAGTAGCCTGGGGCAAGGGCGTGTGAGGCGAACAGTAGGGCTGCGCGTGAGTCAGCACCTTCGGGATGTAGTAAGACAGAAGGCGAGGCGCCCGCCGCTTTCGCGGCGGGCGCCTCCATTCGGGGGTCACTTCCTTCATGAGGGGGGCTTGCTGAGGGAAGGTAACCTACAGAGATGTTGTTGACGTTGACGACTCCTCAGGCACAAGGTACTTGTCGATCAGATCCCGCAGTTTCTGGTTAGTGCTGCGCAGTTCTTCTAAAGCCTTCTTAAGAGCTTCTTGCTGAGCCTCGCGCTGAGCCATGAGGTTGTCGAAAGTTGCCTGGTCCTCGGGGGACATCTTGTCGCGGAGCAAGTCGAGCATGGCTTCAACACGCCTTTGCATTCTCTCCCGCATCTGCTCAGCCTGCTCGGGATTGCCCATACCGCGCAGTCCGCGCACGTGGCCAGGGCCAAACAGTTCCCCAAGGCCAAGGTCCGCGCCAAGCGCCAGCCTCTCCTCCGTAGTAACTGCACCATTGCTGGCCGTACTGTTGTCTTGGCTGGCCTCGTTTGAGCCCGTTGCAGCCCAAGCACCGGCGCCGATTGCCAGAACCAGGACAAGGGCGGCAACCGGAACAACCCACTTGTGGCGGATTACCTCTCTTACCTTCATACCACCTCCCACGGTCTAGGGCGTCTGCCCCGTAACCACATGGTCGCGTACGGATTCTATAAGGCAGGCTGTAAAGTGAGCGTAAGTTTGTAATCCAGCTTGTAGTGCGGGCCTAACTTAGGACTCTCTGAATCGGCTTGCTGTAATCTAGGGTCAGGTGGCTCAAGGAGGCAGTCATGGCGAAGCAAGATGACCAAAGTCAGGCTGGCCGCGTGGGAGGGTCGTCTGGGGACGTAGGCGGCACTTGCAGGGAGGAAGCTAACGCAGCCGCTTTGTATCGCAAGCGCTTGCGAAACGTGGTCGAGGCTCTTATTGACGATTGCACCAAGCCAGGTTGTCATACCCACATCGGGTTTGAGCCCATTCCTTCTCGGCAAGCGGTGGCTGAGATTGTTGACCGAGTGCGCGAGCTTTTGTTTCCAGGATTTTTCAGTCCTCAGACGCTTGACCCAGTTAGTTATAGGTACGCAATTGGTCAGACGGCTAACACGCTGTTTGACCTTCTGGCTGACCAGATCATCCGGAGCATCCGCCACGATTGTTTTCGCTTTAAGCGCGACTGCACGGATTGCCAAGAGCGAGGGTATGCCGCTGCTCTGGAGCTGCTCGCCAGTATTCCCGAGATTCGCCGTGTCTTGGCTCTCGACATCCAAGCCACCTTTGACGGCGACCCGGCTGCCAAGAGCACAGACGAGATCGTTTACTGCTATCCCGGTCTTCAGGCTGTTGCGTTGTACCGTGTAGCTCATCGCCTGCTAAAACTCGAAGTACCCATTCTTCCGCGCATGATTACCGAATATATGCACAGCCTGACCGGCATCGATATCCATCCGGGGGCCGAAATTGGCGAAGCTTTCGTGATCGATCACGGTACGGGTATCGTCATCGGCGAGACAACGAAAATAGGCAACCGGGTCCGGGTCTATCAGGGCGTAACACTAGGAGCTCTTTCGTTGCCCGCGGGTGCAGGGGACCTATACAGGGGTAAGAAGCGTCACCCCACTATCGAAGACGACGTCATTATTTACTCTGGCGCCACTATCCTAGGTGGAGACACAGTTATTGGGGCGCGCTCCATCATTGGCGGTAACGTCTGGCTGACTGAGTCCGTACCCCCCGATACTGTTGTTCTCATGGAGAATGCCACGTTGATAAAGAAGTCGCGCACCGCGTCTTAGGAGCAGCTTTGCAACGCTTCACTGGTCGCGCTGTCCAGCTACCTGCTCTTGTGTCCGGGTGTGCGCAGCAGTTCGCTCTTTTCGGCATCTCTCACACCACACCGGCGACATCTCCCGCAGCCTGGCTACTACCTGAGGAAAGACAGAAAGAAAGTAGTCAATATCCTCGGGGGTATTGCTTCTTCCCAAGGTAAGACGCAAAGAGCCATGGGCTTCCTCAGGGGGAATGCCTAGGGCCAAAAGTACATGGCTGGGATCAAGAGAGCCGCTAGTACAGGCAGAACCGGAAGAGGCGCAGATGCCGTACATATCCAGCATAAGCAGCATAGCCTCGCCTTCTACTCCTGCTACCCGCACATTTAGGTTAGAAGCTAGACGGGGGCAAGTAGCTCCGTTTAGGTAGACGGCCTCGACTTGTTCTTGTATGCCTTGCCAGAGCCGGTCTCTTAGCCTAGCTTCTCTTTGGGCATCTTCACTCATCCGCGCATGAGCCAGCTTAAGGGCATAGGCCATGCCTACCACCCCAGGC